>SKLD01000555.1 GCA_007123395.1 Opitutales bacterium | reverse complement strand
CTCTCCAGCGTGCTCGCCGAGATGCAGGCCGACTGGAGCGTTCTGCGCGGTCGCCTCGGCTTCAACAATCCCGACACCTACGGCACTACCGTCTCCCTGCGCAACAGTCTCTACCGCATCCTTCCCGGCGAGGCCGGCGCGGATAACTGGAAGGACATCCTTCAGTCATACTGGCGGGCTGATATCATGACCGATCCCGACGTGCGCCGCCACGCCATGCAGCCCGACCCCGACGGCTTCCCTGTGCCGGGGCTCGTCATTCCCTTCGGCTCGGCCATCGCCACCGGGCGCAACTTCTTCGGGCAGCCCCTCCTGCCCGGCGACAGCGCCTTTAGTCCGACGTCCTTTGCGACAAAGATCCACTCCGTGGGTGTGGCTCTGCCCGGCTACGTGGGCATGACCGACCCCGCCACGAACTCATCCGACATCCAGTTCGGCGGAGGCGATTCGCCCGACGATCCGCAGGCCCCGTGGTTGCACCCCGACGGGCTCGCCGCCACCCCGTATGTCTACCTGATCCCGACCGGCGTGGATTCCATGCGCAGCCCGCCGCTCGGCGACACCGGCACGGTCCGCACATGGCGCGTGAGCGACGTCACCGTGCCGCTGCCCTTCAACATCGGCGCCTCGCAGTTCTCCACCCTCCAGTGGTGGCAATCGAGCGACTTCCTCACCGAGGAGATGTTCAGCGTGCGCAAGCACCAAGCCTTCCGGCCCGTCTCCGACGCAGGTGTCTTCGGCTATGATCTCTCGCCCTCGCAGTTCACCAACAGCCGCCTCATCGGCCGATCCGTGTGGAACAGCGAGTGGAAGCTCGTCATCCCCGGCACCGCCCTCCTCGACGATCCTGAAGAGGGCCTGCGCCGCCTCATCCGCACATTGCAGGATATCCAACTGCACTTCGTCACCTATTCCTACGCGGGGAACTGAACCAAGGAGATTTTGTCATGATATTCTCGATATATTTTCCGGGACCGGCTAAAGCCGGAACTCCAACCGTAGACGCGGCCGCGGCGTTGGAGTCCCGCATTCATGCGGTCCCGGCGGATAGTCAGCGGGCGCGGACAACGGGACCGGCTGAAGCCGGAACTCCAACCGTCTCCGCCCTCTCCCTCTCCCTCTCCCTCTTCCTCTTCCTCTTCGTCTCGTTTGCACCACCCTCTGCGCACGCCTTCCCGCCCGCGCCGCCGCACACCCTCTACGGCACCCTGCGCGACGAATACGGCACGCCGCTCGCGCGCGACGACGCACGGGTGGTCTTTGAAACCCTCAGCGGCACGCAGATTGTCACGCGGCTCTCGCCCGGACGGCCCGGGGGCGTCAACTACGAGATCGCCGTGCCGATGGATGCCGGCATCACGCCCGACCTTTACCGGCCCAACGCCATGCTGCCCTCCGTGCCCTTCCGCCTCAAGGTCGTTATTGGCAACCAAACCTTCCTGCCCATCGAGATGGCGGGCAATATGCGCGCACTCGGTAAACAGGCCGGGCGCACGCGGCTGGACCTCACCCTCGGTGTCGACAGTGACGGTGACGGCATCCCCGACGCCTACAAGGACATGGTCATCGCCATGATGGGCGGGGGGCTCACCCGTGCCGACATCCGTCCCGACGCCGACCTCGACGGCGACGGCATGACGGTCATGCAGGAATACATCGCCGGCACCTACCCGTGGGACCCGAACGACCGGCTTTCCCTCAATATTCTCCACTACGTCGACGGCAAGGCCACGCTCGAGTTCGTCGCCATCGACGGGCGCACCTACCACATCGAGGCCACCGCGGATATGGTCAACTGGGTGTCCGTGCCCTTCCGCGTGCCCGCCGTCGACGCCCCCGGCGCCGCCCGCGCCGTCTTTTTCGCCAACGCCTACCGGCGCACGGAAGTCGAGGTGCCCTCCGGCGACGGCGAACGCCCCATCGCCTACCGCCTCGGCGTGCGCTAGGCCGTCCTGCTATGTCAGCGGATCAAACAAAGAGCCGCCGCCGGATTCTCCGCGCCGCCACCGTTACCTTGTTTGCGGGAGCGGCAGTATTCGCCGCCTTTTTTGCATTGCGCAGCGGTCCCGCCAAGCCAGCGGAACCAACCCGCGAACTGGCGCAAGGCGATCTGGAGCGGACGGACGGACGCCTTGCCGCCGCAGACTCCGGCGAAACCTTTTCCGGCACGATGGTCTCGCACTATCCCGACGGCACCCTCCGTTCGCGCTCCGAGGTCGTCGAGGGCCGCTTGCACGGCGTCTCCGAGGGCTGGTATCCCGACGGCACGCGCGAAACGCGCGAGCACTTCCGCGAAGGCGTCTCCCACGGCATACGCGAGCGCTGGTACCCCAACGGACAACTGGCTTCCCGCGCGGAGATTGTCGACGGACGTCTGCACGGCGTCTTCCGGCGCTGGCACGAGAACGGAACGCCCGCCCAAGTCATCCACATGCGCGAGGGCGTCGCGCACGGACTCTCGCTCGGCTATTTTCCCAGCGGCTACCTCCAAGCACGGGTTGAACTGGACAACGGCGATATCATTCGACAGGATTTTTGGGAGGATGGATACATGAAGGAATACCGGCAATGACGTCCCGAATGTTACATTTACGGATTCGTCCAGCGTGCTGCGCCCGCATCGCCGCAGCCTTCTCCTTCACCCTCTTCTGCGCCGGGAGCCTTTCCGCCACCGTCATAGTCTCCGACATCTCCGATGCCGCCGCCGAAGCGGATTTTCTCGCCGCCGTGGAGGCCGCCGACCAACGCTTCATCGGGCGCGAGGCCTTCCCTTCCCTCGGCGAGGGCGTCGCCGGCACTACCCCCGGCGCGCAACTCGCCCCCGGTGTCCCGGCGGGCACGCTGTTTCCGTCCGGTTCCAACGCAACCCTTGGTCTCTTTTTCCAGAGCAACGCCCTCGGCGGCAGCCCCTCCACCCTCAGCCCCGGCGGCACGCTTTACGCCACCGGTCCGTTTCCGGGCGAAGACCGCGCATGGCTCGGCCCCAACCTCGCCACCAACAGCCTCGACATCATCATTGATCCCCCCGCCTACCGCGGACAGGTCAACGCGTTTTCCTTCGCCGTCGCGACCACCGGCGGCTCGCCCGTCGTTGTTCGCCTCTACGACAACGAAAACACGCTGCGGGGCAGCGAAACCTTTACCATTGGCGACACCACCCGCCTCGGCATCGTTCTTACCGGCGAGCCTCTCTTCCGGGTCAATGTTTGGGCACCGACCGGTTTCTTCGACGTCGGCGAACTCGATGTCTACGCCATTCCCGAACCCGCCGCCGCAGCCCTCACCGCCGCCCTCGCCGCCCTGTGGTTCACCCTCCGTCAGCGCCGCACGCACCACCAACCAACAACCACCAACCACCTTCGGTTTATCCACCGTCAGTGTCGCGCGGCGCGCAGAAGCAGCGCGATACCGAGTGCCTGACAGACGAAATTCGGAATCCACACGAGGATATCCGCCCGCGCCGCGGGGCTGCGGTCGAGCCAGCCAATCATTACAATCGCCAAGTAGTAGCCAAGCGCCAAAGCCAATGCGAGGCTCATATTCACATAGGTCTCCGACCGGCTCGCTTTGATGCCGAGGGGCACGCCCACGAGAGCGAGCGAGAATATACTGAAAGCCATGGCGAAATTCCGGCTGATGTAAAACTGCGTCTCCGCAAGATCCTCGGCGAGCACGCGGCCCGCCTCCGGCGCGGTCTCCCCTCGGATCTCCGCGCGCAGGCGCTCCCGCTGCTCCCGCAGGCGGTCGAGTGACATCCACGAGGTCTTGAGCGGTTGGTGCGCCCGCCCGAGCAAGCGGTCGAGCGGCAGGAGCACGCTTGTGCTCTGGAAGGAGACCGTCGGCGGCACGCCCGTGAGATTGTCGGGGTCGCGCTCGTCGCGCAGCTCCGTGAACCCGTTGCGCAGGGTGAGGATAAGGGCGTCCCGCTCCATCTCGTAGCGGAAAGCACCGCTTTCCGCCCGCAGGAGCTTTACTGCCCGACGTTCCGCGTCGAGTTCCCAAAGCCAGAACTCGCGCATGAGGTCCCCTTCTTTCTCGCCCACGTAGAGAACATATCCCGGAAAATCGTGAATAAAGGCGCGCGGAATGATGAACCGCAGCGGGTCGGAGCGCACGAGGTCACTGAGCGAGTCGCGGTAGGACGCCCGCGCCGAGGGTGCGTACCAAGCGTTGATCCATACCGCCAGCATCGTCGCCATGAGGGAGAAAAGCAAAATGGGCGCGGCCACCGACCATAGTGAAACCCCGCTCGCCTTGAGAGCCGTGAGTTCGCGGTTGGCCGAGAGCCGACCGACGAGGACGAGGATTCCGATGAGCACCCCCAGCGGCATTGCAAACGATACCGCGTAGGGCACAAGAAGCACGAGGAGCTGGAAAAATAGCGCGAAGGATATCCGCCCGTCAGCCAACATCCCTGCGATGTCGCGCATCGCGTTGCCCGTCAGCAAAACGAAGACGAAAAGCAGCACGCCGCCGAGGCATGCAACCGCCAGCGATGCGAGAATATGCCGCTGGATCAGGTTCATGCGCCCACTGCGGCTTGCCGTTCAGTTGAAAGACCGACCGCATCCGCAGGTCGTCTTTGCGTTCGGATTGCGGATTTCAAATCCCTTACCGCTAAGTCCGTCGTCGAAATCAATCTCCGACCCCGACAGGCGTTCAAAGCTCTTCGCATCCACGAAGAAGCGAACCCCGTGGCTCTCGCATGCCTCGTCGCCTTCGCGCGGTTCATCGAAGGACATCCCGTATTCAAGGCCGGAGCACCCGCCCGACTCAATGAAAACGCGCAGACTCCTTTCGCCTGCGCCGCGCTCTTCGCGAAGATGGCGCACCGCCGCCGCGGCCCTTTCTGTCAGTGTGATCATGGCCGGAATATCGACGCCCGCACATCCGCTGTCAACGCCCCGAAAGCACTCCGCCCATCATGGAGCAATTTCCGTGCACATTTCCGAGTTACCGCTTGCATGCACCCCCGCCCGGCGTATCTAAAGGGAACTGTGTTCGAAAAAGCGGAACTTCATGCCAAGCTGGCCTATCGTCTGACCGGATTCCTCGCGGAAGGCGGCATGGGGATCGTATATGCGGCGGAGCAGATCGGCGCCCAGGACTTCCGCAAACGGGTGGCGCTGAAAATCATCCGCGACGAGTTTGCCCGCCTGAAGGCGTTCCGCGCCAACTTCCTCGGTGAGGCGCGCCTCGTCGCGGATTTGATTCACAACAATATCGTTCAAATCTACCACTTTGGTGAACTCGAGGGGCGGTATTTCATGTGCATGGAAATGGTCGAGGGCTACACGCTCGAGGATTTTATCCGGCAGCACAACGCACTCCGGCTGCAAGTGCCCGTCGATCTCGCCGTCTTTCTTGTCTCTCGTCTCTGCCGTGGTTTGAGTTACGCCCACAAAAAAACCGGTCCCGACGGGCGGCCTCTCAACATTGTCCACCGCGACATCAACCCGCGAAACACGCTCCTCGGCTTCGAGGGTGAAGTGAAAATCGCCGACTTCGGCATCGCGAAAGCCCGCGACATCATGTACAACGAGGAGGGGAAGGTGATCGCGGGCAAAGATGAATACCTTTCACCCGAACAGGCGCAAATGGAGGTGACCGACGCCCGCGCCGATCTCTTCGCCACCGGCATCGTTCTCACGGAGCTTCTCTGCGGGGAGAATCTCTTTGCCGCCGCCACTCCGGAAGAGACCCGCGAGAACATCCTGCACCGTCCCCTCCCCGATCCGCGCGAATACCGTCAAGGCATTGACCCCGACCTCTTCCGCATCATCCGCACCGCTCTCGCCCGCGACCGTGCACAGCGCTTTCAGTCAGCGGGCGAAATGTTGCGTCGGCTGGAATACTACCTCTACAGTGATCACTACGGCCCCACGACGGAAAAACTCGCCCAATACGTCCGGCGGCTCTTCGCCAACGGACCAGCCTTTCCGCGCGAAATCCCCGGCGACGTGCGCTCGCTCGTTCCCGGACACCGGCAAACACACACCTGACCGTTCTGATCCATGCCGTCGCAAGGTCTTCAACAAGTCCAGAAGCTCAAGCAGTCACTTGTCCTCGCTCCGCAGCTTCGCCAGTCGCTGAAGATCCTTCAGGTGCCTGCGCTTGAGCTGCGCTCCGTCATCCTCGAAGAGTTGCAGGGCAATCCCGTCCTCGAGGAGCTTTCCAACAACGACATCTCCATCGAAGACGAGAGCGCGAAGCAAAGAGAGGATGACGGAGATGACTCGCCGGGCGAGGACGAACCGGGCGACAACGGACGCCTCGAATTTTCAGAGGATTTCTCCGTTCTGCGCAAACTCGGCGGGGACTGGTCCGAGCACATGCGCCAAGAATCGGGCGAGATCGAGTATTCGAGCGAAGACGCCCGTCGGCGCCAGCACTTCTTTGACTCCCTCACAGGCGAAACCTCGCTCCAGGAAAGCCTTATGGAGCAGGCCCGCATGAGTGAGTCGGACCCGGAAATCCTCAAGGCCCTCGAATACCTCATCGGAAGCCTCGACGACAGCGGATTCCTCACCGCCTCGGTCAGTGACATCGCCCTCATGGCGGGTGTTTCGCTCAAAAAGACGCAAAATGCCGCCGCCCTCCTTAAAACCCTCGAGCCCGCAGGTATCGGCGCGGCCGACATCGGCGAGTGCCTCCTCATCCAGTTGCGCCACGCCGGCCGCGGCAACAGCCTCGCCGCAAAAATCATCCGCGACCATTGGGCCCTTCTCCTACGGCGGCGGCTGCCGGATATCGCCCGCAAGATGGGGGTCTCCGTCGACGAGGTGCGCGAGGCCGTCGACGATATCCGCAAGCTCGATCCCGCCCCCGGTCGTAACTTCAGCGACGACGCCAACCGCTTCATTGAGCCGGATGTCACTGTCGAACGCGACGACAACGGCGGCTGGAACGTCATCCTCGAGAGCGACTACATCCCGCGCCTGCGTCTTAGCCCGCAATACAAAGAAATGCTCGCCAAGGGCGTCCTCAAAGGAAAGGAACGCGAATACGTGCAGGAGAAATTCCGCAGCGGACGCTTTCTCATCAGTTCCATCGAGCAGCGCCAGCAAACCATCGAAAAAATCACCCGTGAGCTTCTCCGCAAACAGCGCGACTTCTTCGAGCACGGGCGTTCCCAACTCCGGCCGCTCACCATGAGCCAAGTGGCCGACGCCGTGGGCGTCCACGAGACCACCGTTAGCCGCGCCATCGCCAACAAATACATCCGGACGCCCCATGGTGTATTTGATTTCAAGTATTTCTTCACACCCGGTTACGCCGGCTCCGACGGACAATCTGTTTCCAACAAAACGGTCAAAGAGCGCATCGCCCGTATTATCGACGCCGAACCACCGCAAAAACCCTACAGCGATGCCGCCATCGTCAAAATGCTCGAAGAAGAGGGCATCAAGATCGCCCGCCGCACCGTCGCCAAATACCGCGAGGAACTTGGCATCCTCCCCACCAACCTGCGCCGCCGCTACGATTGACGCACGCGCCGAGCGTAGCGTGAAGCTTCAGCGAGCGCCGCGCCGCGGACTCGCGCTCTCGCCAACCGCATCCGTGCCTCGCTGAAGCTTCAGCCTACGGCGCGAAACGCGCGCGCCGAACGTAGCGTGAAGCTTCAGCGAGCGCCGCGCCGTGGACTCGCGCTCTCGCCAGCCGTATCCGCGCCTCGCTGAAGCTTCAGCCTACGGCGCGAAACGTGCGCGCCGAACGTAGCGTGAAGCTTCAGCG
>SKLD01000051.1 GCA_007123395.1 Opitutales bacterium | reverse complement strand
GCGGCAAACGCTTGGCAAGCCGCGCAGCGTCCATACCCTGCTTCTCCGTGGCCATTTTCCTCTTTCTCTTCACTTTCATGGGCGGGTTCGCCGCTGTCTTCACCTACTTTGTCAGTCGCCTCCTTTTCCCCGGGGCGGATCTTACGCAAACGCGTAAGGCGCGCGACATCGCTTTCGCCGCCGCCGCCATCCTTCCACCCGTGCTCCTCGGCATCTTCACCGTCACCCGCCCCGAGGGCGCGCCCATGAGCGGCGCGGTTATCCCCGCCCTCTGGGTCCTCTGCCTGCTCTTCGGCATCGCCCTCGGGCTCGCCGCCGCCCACCGCGCGCGCTCGCGGGCGCTCAGGTGATGCCCGGTCCGGTTCAGTGCCGGTCCGGCACGCCTCACGCTGAAGGGCGTTGCGATGGCGGTTTGTAGATCGTCACGCCCGGCAAGCGGCTGCGAGCATCTCATCTCGCACGCCCTCGATTCGCTTGGCGGCAATCCCCGTCTCCACGGTCTGCAGGTCGGAGTCGCCGCCGATCCATTCCGCGGACTAATGCATACCTCTGCAGGTGTGCGATGGACTCTCCGCGCTGAATTTTCCGGGGACGAACCCTGCCGGGACTGAGCGAATTTGCTCGTCTCCGAACTTTTGCCTGCCACTAATCCCGCCTGTCATGCCTCAACACGCTCATTCTGCGGCGGAGGGGGATTTGGTGGACCTCGCCGGTATCTGCCGCAACCCGGCGATGCGGTTGTTCCTCCGCGGGATGTGTTGGCTTGCGGAGCCGCTCATTCGCCTGCGCGGGCTAAACTCGGCCTACCGCGAGCTGCGCGCGCTCGACCCCGCGCCGGAGCGGTTTTTCCGTACCGGGCTCGATGTTTTGCGGGTACGCTACCGCGTCTCGGAGGCGGACCTCGCGCGGATTCCCAAGAAGGGTCCGGTGGTTCTCGTCGCCAATCATCCTTTCGGGGCGCTCGACGGTGTCGTCCTCGGCGATTTGCTGCAACGGGTGCGGCCGGACGGAAAGCTTCTGGGCAATTACCTGCTCGCATGCATCCGGGGGATCGAGCCGCTCATTATCGAGGTCGATCCCTTCGGCGGGCGGGCGGCGAAGCAGAACAACCTCGGCGGCATGCGCGCCTGCCTCGCGTGGCTGCGCGCGGGTCATGCCCTCGGGGTTTTTCCGTCGGGCACGGTATCGCATTTTCACCCGCGCAACCGGCGCGTGACCGATCCGGCATGGTCGTCCACGGTCGCCGGATTGGTGCGGCGCTCCGGGGCGACGGTCGTACCGGTGTATTTCGAGGGGCGCAATTCCTTGCTCTATCAGGTGCTTGGTCTCCTGCATCCGCGCATCCGCACGCTCCTGCTTCCGCGCGAGTTGCTGCGCATGCATGGCCGCGAGGTCTCTCTGCGGGTCGGCCACCCCATCGGGCCCGCCCGGCTCGCCCGCTTCGAGAGCGCCGCCCTGGCCACTGACTACCTGCGGCTCAAGACCTACATTTTGCGCAACCGCCGGATCGCGGAGAAGACGAGTTTCCGCCTCGCGCGCCGCCGCCACGTGCCGCGTATGCAGCCTATTCCGGGGGGGCCGCCCAAAAATGTCATGGCGGAAGAGGTGCGCTTGCTGCCCGCCGAACAGATGCTCGCCGAGCAGGGCGATTTCGCCGTTTATTTCGCACGCTCCTTCCAAATCCCGCGGCTGCTCGACGAAATCGGGCGCTTGCGCGAGACGACCTTCCGCGAGGTGGGCGAAGGGACGGGCCTCGGGCGCGACCTCGACCGGTTTGACGCCTATTACATCCACCTCTTCATGTGGAACCGCGCGGCGGAGGAAATCGTGGGTGCCTACCGCCTCGGACTTTCGGATGAGATCCTCGCCGACCACGGTGAGCAAGGGTTCTACACCGCCACGCTCTTCCATTACAAACCGCGTGTCCTCCGCCAGCTCGATCCGGCCATTGAGCTGGGGCGTTCTTTCGTGGTCGCCGCCTATCAGCGCAAGCCCCTCTCTCTTGGGCTCATCTGGCGCGGTATCGGGCAGTTCATCGCAAGGCACCCGCGCTACCGTGTTCTCTTCGGCCCGGTGTCCATTAGCCGCGAGTACGACAGCCTTTCGAAGAACCTCATCGTCATGTACCTGAAAGAGCGTTCGCTCGACCCCGAGTTGGCGGGCAAGGTGCGCGCGCGCAAGCCGCCCCGCTCGCGCTCCTTTGGCGGGCTTGACCGCCGCTCCTTCCGGCGGGCGGTGCAGGATATCGAAGACGTTTCCGCGCTCATCTCGGAGATCGAGCGGGAGGAACGGGGCGTACCCGTGCTCCTCCGCCAGTACCTGAAACTCAACGCCACGATCCTCAGCTTCAATGTGGACCCTGAGTTCAGCGACTGCATTGACGGGCTTGTCCTCGTCGATCTCGCCAAGACCAATGAAAAAACTCTCCGCCGCTATATGGGCGACGAAGGCGCCGACCGCTTCTATGCTTTCCACGAAATCCGCCCGGTCGATCGTCGCGAAAGCGTGGAGTCCTAACTTCAATGACGTGGACAAAGCGCTCGCTCGCAGAAGCGCGGCTCTTTCGGATGGCGTCAGCGGGCTTCGCCATCTCCTACTCCGCCGCGCCGCCGCCATCGGCGAGGGCGGCGGTCCACTCAGCGAGGGCTTCGGAGACGGCGGCGGACCCCATTGCCTCGAAGCGTAAAGAGGCCGAATTAATGCAGTAGCGCAAACCGCCGGGGCCGGGACCGTCGGGAAAAACGTGCCCTTGGTGCGAGCCGCACACAGCGCAGTGGACTTCGGTCCGCACCATGCCGTAACTGCGGTCGGTCTGTGTGCCGACAAGGCGATCATCAAGCGGCTGGGAGAAGCTGGGCCAACCCGTGCCGGAGTCGTATTTGTCGTCGCTGCCGAAGAGCGGGGCATCGCAACCGACGCACCGGTAGAGGCCGGGCTCTTTGTTGTTCCAGTAAGCGTTGCGAAAGGCAGGCTCGGTGCCGTGATCGCGTGCGACGCGGTATTGTTCCGGCGTAAGACGCGCGCGCCACTCTGCTTCCGTGCGCGTCACGCGCAGACCGTCTTCCGCGATCCGCACATGGCTGGGTAGAGCGCAGGCAGGAGTTTCCTCTGCCGGAGTGCAGTCCTCCGCCGCGGGTGGTTGTTCACTGTAGGGTCGCTGATCGCTCATAAGCACGGTAATCGCCAAGGTGAAAAAAAGGCCGAAACTCATCCACACGGATGCGGAACGTAGACGCATGACCGGAAAAGTGCTCCGCCGCCGCTTCGCCGTCAAACAACCACCCTATTCTTTGCTCTGTCTTCAGCAATCCCGCCACGTATTTTCCATTGCCGAATTGGTCTTTTTCCCCCATTAAGAGCAGAAGAATCTGTTATGCACGCAGCATAACGGAAAAGCACAGGTCATTACAATGCACCATTTACCGCTCCACCTTCTTATCGTCGAGGACTGCGCGGACGACGCGCGCACCCTCATGTCGATCCTCGAGGCAATCCCGGACTGCACATTCCGGATCGACTGGGCGCGGTCCATCGCCGAGGCAAAGGCAGTCCTCCACCGCGAGGACGACCGCGTTGACCTGATCCTTTGCGATTTCATTCTCGAAAATGAAACCGGCCTCGACTTCCTCAAAATGCTTAAAGCCTGTCCGGATGCCCCTCCGACCGTCATGATCACCGCCATGGACGACCGCCAAGTCGACGTAGCCTGCATGCAAGCGGGTGCCCGCGACTACCTGCGAAAGGGCGGCCTCACTCCCGAGACCCTCGAACGCGTTATCCGTTACACAACGCACAACCACCGCACAGAGGCCGAGTTGAAGAGCGCCCTCAAAGTACGCGAGCAAATGCTCTCCATTGTCTCCCACGACATCGCCGGCCCGCTCGCCACGCTGCACGCCACCCTCCGTCTATTGCTTGAGCGGATGGAAGCCGGCGAAACAGAGAAGTGCCGCGCGTTCCTCGACAAGGCTGAATCCAGCACGGCCGGAATCCTCGAACTGACGAAAAAGCTGCTGGAATGGGCCAAGGCGCAGACCCACCACTTTATATGCCGCCCCGAGCCCGTGCCGCTCGCCGAAGTCGTCGCGCAGGAGCAGGCCGCGCTGGACGCGCTCGCCTCGGCCAAGGATCTGACCCTGCGCACCAAACTCTCAACGGAGCATATCGCCTATGTCGACCGCGACTCCATCGCCGCTGTGGTGCGCAACCTCCTCACCAATGCCGTCAAATTCTCCCGCAAGGGAGAAACCATCGAGATTTCGGGTAAGCGCCGCGGCGGCCGTATCGACCTGATTGTGTGCGACCACGGCGTGGGTATTTCCCCGGATCTGCGCGGAAACCTCTTCAATGAAGAGAAAAAAACCGCCCAACCCGGCACAATGAACGAAAAGGGCCACGGTATCGGACTGATGCTCTGCAAAGCTCTTCTCGAACGCAACGCGGGCCATATTTCCGTGCAGTCCGAACCGAACGCCGGATCCACCTTCACTGTCTCGCTGCCCACACCGGAGAATCCACCGCCCTACTCGACCTCCGCCACACGACCCGCGCAGAGCATCGGCTAAAATGGACACGATTCTTGATCGACCGGCGCCAAGTCGGTCGCCAAGTCAGAGGCGCTGAGCATCGCACAGAACCACTGGCCCGCCCCTCACCGCCCCTACCCAGCAACAGCCTTGTCCATAAATTTAATCCTGAGATTATTCTAGCAAATAATATTTTTCTGAGCTAACTACTACAGTCAAATAATATATTGCTGAATTGAGTTTAGCAGCCATTGGCCTTGGCGGATCCGATTACGCGTGCGGTCCGCTGGGCGGCGGGAAAGTAATTGACCCTTGGGAAGCGCGACTGATCATTCGGAGCGACACTCGGGAGCCTGGCATTCGCCGCAAGCGCGCGCCCACGACCGGCTCCCTCCACTGAACAAAGTTTCCGAGGATGCGCCCGCTCGACAAAGCCGACAAAACCAAACTCCTCCGCACAATGCTGCTTAGCCGTATGGGCGACCTGCGCGAGCAGAGCCTCATCCGCCAGGGGAAAGGCTGGTTCCACGTTTCGGGGATGGGGCATGAAGCCCTCTCTGTCGTGGGACACCTCCTGAAGGACGGCGATTTTTTTTCCGGTTACTACCGCGACCGGCCCATTGCCCTCGCGCGCGGCGTGGCCTCCTACGAACTTGCTCTGGCTTTCTTCGCCAAGCAGGCGAGCGCGAGCGGCGGCCGCCAGATGCCCGCCCACTACAGCGACCGCAAGCTCGGCATTTTCAGTATCGCCAGCGTTGTCGGCTCCTCTCTGTTGCCCGCCTGCGGGCTTGCGTGGGGGGTACAACTCGACGGCAAGCCCAACGCCGTCGTCGCTACCGTGGGCGACGCGGGCACGCGTCAGGGCGATTTTTACGAGAGTGTCGCGCTCGCAAGGGAGATGCGCCTGCCTATGCTCTTCATCGTCGAGGACAACGGTATCGGCATCTCCAGCGTTACCCGTGACATCAACCCTCTCGCCCTCGAAGTCATCGACCGACGCCACTGGCAGACCGTCGACGGCTGCGATGTCGACAACGTCTATGCTGCCGTACGCCCTGCTCTCGACCGCATCCGCGCCGGAGAGGGCCCGCAGTTCCTCTGGTGCCGCTGCGAGCGCATCTCCAGCCATTCCAGCGCCGACGACCACCGCAAATACCGATCCGAGGAAGAACTCGCCTCGCTCGACGACAAAGACCCCCTCGAGCGCCTCAAGCGCTCGGTTGTGGCCGACGGCCACATGAGGGCCGAAGAGGTCGACGCCCTTGAAAAGGAGATTACCGCGCAGGTGCGCGCCGAGTATGAGCGTGCCGCCGCCGAGCTGGATCCGGAGCCGGGCGATCTCCTCAAGCACGTCTTCGGTCCGCCCGCGCAACCACCTGCCCTGGACATTGAGATGGAAGACAAGGCGCGCATGGTCGATGCTCTCAACCGCGCCCTCCACACCGCCCTCCGCCAGTCCAAGGATTTCGTCTTTTTCGGCCAGGACATCGAGGACCCGAAAGGCGGCGTCTTCAGTCTCACGAAGGGTCTCTCCACGGCCGCACCGGAGCGCGTACGTAACTCGCCCCTCGCCGAATCAACAATCCTTGGCGTCGCCGTGGGGCTCGCCGCCTACGGCAAGCGCCCCGTCTTCGAAATCCAGTTCGCCGACTATCTTTGGCCGGCCTTCAACCAGATCGCCACCCACTTCAGTACTCTCCATTGGCGCAGCAACGGCGAATGGTCCGCGCCCGCCGTCATTTACGCGCCGTACGGCGCCTACCTGCCGGGAGGCGCGCTCTGGCACAGCCAGGCCAACGAAGCCACTCTCGCCCACTTCCCCGGTATCCACATCGCCGTGCCGAGCACACCGGAAGACACCGCCGGGCTCTTCTGGAGTGCCATGCACGGCAACAGCCCCGCCATTATCCTCATTCCCAAGCACCTCATGTGGAAGGCGCAGCCCGTGGAGCGCTCCACCGCCCCTGTTCCCTTCGGCAAAGCCCGCCTTGTGCGGGAGGGCGACAACCTCACCATCGTCTCATGGGGAAACTGTCTTGAGGTCGTGCAAGAGGCCATGGACATTCTCGGTCCTGACAGTTCCGCCGAAATCATCGATCTGCGCAGCATCGCACCCCTTGACTTCGCCGCCATCCGCGGCTCCGTGCAAAAGACCGGGCGCCTCCTTGTTGTGCATGAGGACGCCCGCTCCTGCTCCGTCGGTCAGAACATTGTCAGCCGCGTGGCGGAGGACGCCGACCTATTCGCCCGCCTCCTCGCCCCGCCGCGTCTCCTCGCCAAGCCCGACGTCAATATCGGCTACAACCCCGTCTTTGAGTTCGAGGCGCTCCCCACGGCCAAAGATGTTGCCGCCGCCGTGCGCGACCTCCTTTCCGCCCGCACCACCCCCCGCCCGGCCGCCGCTTTCGAGGCAGCCGCGCCCACGCGGGCCGCCGAGAATCCAGCCCTTCGAAAAATGCAGGAAAGCCTCTCCGAAAGCGATCCCTCGAACGAATCCCTCGAGATCATTCGCGTGCCACTCCTCGGGGAGGGTATTGCCTCCGCCCGCCTTGTCTCGATCCTCGCCAAGGCCGGCGAAACCCTTGAGCAGGACGACGCCCTTTGCGAAGTCGAGACCGACAAGGCGCTCTTCCCCGTCGAATCACCTCTCGAGGGCACCCTCAAGGAGTGGCTCGTCGAAGAGGGTGATGAAGTTGAGGTCGGCCAGGAGATCGCGCGCGTCGCCGTCGTGCAGGCCGAAATACGGGAGCCCGCCGTCAAGGCACACGCTACCGATGTCCGTGGTAAAGCCACCGCCGATATCCGGCCCACCGAGGGAGGCCTGCCTCCGCACATCGTCGCGCAATTGAAGAACGTTGTCCCCGCGCACATGACCGTCAAAGCCGGGTGGGACGCCATCCGCGCCGCCCGCGCCGCCGCCAAGGAGGCGCTTGGCAACGACGCCCCCACCCCCACCGTCATGCTCGCGTGGGCGCTCGTCCAAGCCATGGCGCGCCACCCCGTCTTCACCTGTACGAGCAGCGGCGACACTCTCGTCACCCACCGAGAATTCGACTTCGGTGTCGCCGTCTCGCTCGACAATGATGCCCTTGACACCGCCGTCATCCATCGTGCCAACACTCTCGGATGGAACCAATTCGCGGAAGCCTACACCGACGCCGTACGCAACGTGCGCGCGGGCCGCGGCTCTTCCAAAGCCGGCACCCCTCTTATCCTCACCAGCATGGGCGGCTACGCCGTGCGCGACGCCCTACCCGTCGTCGTACCCCCTGCCATCGCCACCCTTTTCGTCGGCGAGTCCCACCGTGACACCTCCGGCGGGGAGGCGCGCGACGTCGTGAGCCTCTGCCTCAGCTTCGACCACCGCTGGATGAACGGGGTGGCCGCCGCCCAGTTCCTCAGCGACGTGCGCCGGGAGATGGAAACCCTCCGTTACCCAGCCGTGCGCACTGCGGGCTGACCACCCGCCGCATGGCACCGAATCCGCTGCACGGATTTCCATGCTCCCGCAAGCGCGACACCACCTCTTCGTCTACGGCACCCTCCGCCCCGGAGGCCGGTATTACCGCAAGCTCTGCGCCGCGCGACCGCCGCTCGCCCTTCCCGCATATGTCCGCGGCCGGCTCTACCACCTCGGAGCGGGCTACCCTGCTCTCGCTTCCGGCAACTATTGGGTCCGCGGCGACATCCTGTCCTTCGACGAAGACGCCCTTCTGCGCGACATCGACGCCCTCGAAGAATACGATCCAAAGGGTCCGCCCCACGCCAATGTCTACCACCGCACCCCCGTCGACGCCTACGACGCTGACGCACGCCTCATCGGCACAGTCCATACCTACCGCATGCCCATGAAGACCATCGAACAAATGGGCGGTGTCCCAGTCCCGTCCGGCCAATGGCCCGAGGGACTCAGCAGCCTACGGTAACCGCTGCTTGCGAACATCGCTTCACCCGCAGAATCGGAGTCCGTCACCTGCGGCAATCAAGTCGACGGCCCCGAAGCGCTCCTTGCTTGCATGGAAAACCGGCCAAAGATTTCAAAGGAAAATAAGCCGCGACTAAGCTATCGCTCTGCGGCCAACTCTTCCCACTTGGGATTTTCATCGTCTCGGAATGCGGCGGATTTCCCTGCGGCTTGGGCGGGTCAGGATCCAGCGCCATGGTTTGGCGGCCCACCTGGAGCCGGCGTAGTGGACCCCGACGCGCGGTCCGGTGATGACTTCGCCGGGCGACGGGGGTGTGCCCGCCTCAATCCAGAATCTGCTCGCGGGAACAGCGGGGCGGGTATTCTCCGCTTTGCCGACGCCGAGGGCGCGGGTGAGACGGCCAGGGCCGGAGATGTCGCCCGCGCCGCGGAGAAGGACGGCGCCGGGGTGCCCGGGCGGTCCGGTGACGATGTTGGCGAGCCAGTGCACGCCGTAGCAGAGGTAGAGATACCAGTGCCCCGCCGGGCCGAACATCACTTCGTTGCGCGGGGTGCGGCCACGGTGGGCATGGCTCGCGCGGTCTTCGAAGCCCTCGTAGGCCTCGACTTCGGTGAGGGGCAGACGCTCGACAGCAGTGCGCCCGCGCGCGCGGCAGAGGACGGCACCGAGCAGGTCCGGCGCGACTTCCGTGGCCGGACGTTCGAAGAAGGCGGGCGGGAGAACGCGGCGCGGCACGGCGTCACCACCCCTTGTCGCGGGTGTCGAGGATGAGGGTGACGGGGCCGTCATGCACCGCGTCAATCGTCATGAAGGCTCCGAACCGACCGCAGGCGACGGGGCCGGCGTGGGCGGCGCGCAGCACCGTGAGAAAGTGCTCGTAGAGGCGGTTGCCATGTTCCGGGGGAGCGGCGCGGTTGAAGGAGGGGCGCGTGCCTTTGCGCAGGCTGCCGTAGAGGGTAAACTGGCTGATGACGAGCACCCCCCCGCCCACATCGGCGAGGGAACGGTTCATGCGCCCGTCGTCGTCCTCGAAGACGCGGATGTCCGGAACCTTGCGGGCAAGCCAGTCGGCATCGGCTTCGGCGTCTTCGCCGGAGACGCCGAGGAAGACGAGCAGCCCGCGGTCCACGGCACCGACGACGGCATCCTCCACGGAGACCGCCGCCCGCTCCACCCGTTGGACCACCGCACGCATGGGCCACGGCGGACTCAGGTGAGGCTCGGCACGGCACGCTCCGGATCGATGTCGGCCTCGTAGTCGACACCGGGCAGCCCGAAGCCGAAGAGCTTGAGGAAGTTTTCATGGTAGCCGGCGAAATCCGTCAATTCGTCGATGGTCTCGGTCTCGACCTTCGGCCAAAGCTCCGCCACGGCCGCCTGCACGTCCTTCCGCATCTCCCAGTCGTCGACGCGCACGCGCCCGGCATCGTCGAAGTCGAGCCCCTTGCCGCTGAAGAGTTTGTCGCGGAAGAGCCGGTCCATTTGCTGGATGCAGTCCTCGTGCAGGCCCTTCTCCTTCATAATCTTGAAGAGGAGCGAAATGTAGAGGGGAACAACGGGGATGGCGCTGCTCGCCTGCGTGACGACGGCCTTGTTGACGGAGACGAAGGCGCGCCCGCGGTTGACCTTGAGGAGAGCGTCGATGCGTGCGGCGGTGTCGCGCAGGTGCCGCTTGGCAGCGCCGATAGTGCCGTTGGTGTAGACCGGCCACGTAACCTCGGGGCCGATGTAGTCATAGGCCACGGCGGTGCATCCGTCGGCGAGCAGACCCGCTTCGTCGAGGGCGAGCATCCAGCGCTCCCAGTCCTCCCCGCCCATGACCTTGACGGTGGCGTCGATTTCCTCCTCCACCGCCGGTTCGATAGTGATCGGCTCGACGCGCTTACGGTCGGTGTCGAGGGTCTTGGAGGTGAACGGCGCGCCCACCGGCTTGAGCACGCTGCGGTAGGTCTCGCCCGTCTTCGGGTCAGTGCGGCGGGGCGAGGCGAGGCTGTAGACGACGAGGTCGACCGGTCCCACTTCCTCCTTGAGAATCTCCACCGCACGCGCCTTCATTTCTTCGCCGAAGGCATCGCCGTTGAGCGACTTTGCCCATAGGCCCTCCGCCGCAGCGGCCTCTTCGAAGGCTGCCGCATTGTACCAGCCTGCCGAGGCCGGCTTGCCGTTCGTCGACGGGCGTTCGAAAAAAACCCCCAGCGTGGCCGCGCCGCTGCCGAAGGCCGCCGTGACGCGCGAGGCGAGGCCGTAGCCCGTGGAGGCACCGATCACAAGGACGCGCTTGGGTCCCTTTTCGACAGGGCCGTTGGCACGCACGTGCTCGATCTGCTCGCGCACATGCGCGGCGCAGCCTTCAGGGTGGGCGGTGATGCAGACGAATCCGCGGACTTTAGGTTTGATGACCATAGGCGTTGTGGAAAGCAAACATTGAAAAGCGGCGGAGCCTACGCCGCACCCACCGTATGGCCAAGGAAAAATTAAGGGGCGGTGGCGCCCGGCTCAAAGCAAAGGATTTCGGACAACGACGCCTTCGATCAACTGCCCCTCATTCAGGTCCTCCGTCCATAATTCCGACGCCTGCGCCGCGACGGCGGCAGCCACAATAAGCGCGTCCCAATGCGAAAGCTGCCAACGCTGTTGGATTTCCAGTGACCGCAGAAAGAGCGCCCTGGTGTTTTCGATCACTCTCCATTGAAGGTAGCGGGACACTCGCGCCGCCGACTCATCTTGCGATACGCCCTTCCGGACAAGGTTCACATGCACCTCCTGAAGAACCTGCACGCTCACGGAGGGCACCTCCCGCCGCCGCCAGAAACTGCCGATGAGTTCCTTCGCTTTCGTGCGCTTCGCACCCGCGTCCTCGTCGTGGGCATAAACGAGAATATTGGAGTCGATAAATACGTCCGATCTCATCGCCGGTGAACCTCTTCCCGAGTGAGCGGTTGTCCGCCAAGCGACAAGGGCGTTTCCAAGTCCGCCAAGGCTTTCTCCCTCGCCAATTCATACGCGTCCCGATTGTGCAGCTCGGTCTCAATCAAACGGGAAACCCAGCCCGAAACGGAGGTCTCCTCATCCACTGCAATGTGTCGTACGCGGCGGAGTTGTTCCGCATCCAGTTTGATGGTGATGTTTTTCATGTCGCCAACAATGCCGTGTCGCACATTAATCGTCAAGCACGAGAATTGCGCAAAAGGTGAAGCCGCGTCTCGCCCAATCACGCACACAGTTCGCGCTTGCCTCGGCGGCGGGGCGCGGGGATCGTCGGCGGCACGCTTTCCGCTGCCCCCACTCCGTAGTTCCGACCATGAATCCTGAAAAAAACCGCCACGGCCTCACCCGCCGCATTCTCCTCGGCCTCGCGCTCGGCGCACTCGTCGGCATCCTCATCAACATCCTCTCGCCGCCGGTCGATACGGTGGAGGAGCGGATCGAGGAGGTCATCGTCGACGACGGCACGGCGACGATCCGCTTGAACGGCGGCGATCTTCTCAACACTGACGCCGACCTCGCAAACGGCGAGTCCGCCGAACTCGAGGTAGACGGAGCGACGGTCCGCCGCACGCGCGTCGTCGACCGGACCCCAGAACGCCGCTTCGAATGGATCCACACGGTTTTCACGGACGGACTCTTCGAGGTCGTCGGGCAGATCTTTCTCGCCGGGCTCATGGTCATCGTCGTCCCACTCGTTTTTGTATCGCTCGTCTGCGGCACGGCGGCGCTCGACGACATCCGCCGACTCGGGCGCGTCGGCGTGAAAACCGTCGCTTTCTACCTCTTCACCACCGCCGTGGCGATTACCCTCGCGCTCTCCGCCGCGCTGCTCGTGCGGCCGGGCGCGGGCTTCGAGCAGCCGGACGCCGGAGTCTTCGATCCGCCCGAGGCACCGTCGCTCACGCAGGTCATCATCGATATCTTTCCGCGCAACCCCATCGAAGCCATGGCCGAGGGCAACATGCTCCAGATCATCGTCTTTGCCATCCTTTTCGGCATCGCGCTCTCCCTCGCGGGCGCGGCGGGCAAGCGGCTCCTCGCCATCTTCGAGGACCTCAACATCGCCATCATGCGGCTCGTCTGGATCGTCATGGAGATCGCGCCCTACGGTGTTTTCGCCCTCATCGCGCGGACCTTCGCCTCGCAGGGTTTCGACGCCATCCTCCCGCTCCTCAAATACTTCATCCTCGTCCTCGCGGTCCTCATCTTCCACGCCCTCGTCACCTACCCGACCCTCCTCAAGCTCCTCTCCGGGCTCAACCCCGTCACCTTCCTGCGAAAGATGCGCGAGGCGCAGATCTTCGCTTTCTCCACCGCCAGTAGCAACGCCACAATCCCCGTCACCCTCCGCACGGCGGAGAAAAAACTCGGCGTAAAGCGCTCCGTCGCCTCCTTCACCGTGCCCCTCGGCGCCACCATCAACATGGACGGCACCGCCATCATGCAGGGAGTGGCCACCGTGTTCATTGCACAGGTCTACCAGATTTCCCTCGCCCCCCACCAATACCTGATGGTCATCCTCACCGCCACCCTCGCCTCCATCGGCACGGCGGGCGTGCCCGGCGTGGGCCTCATCATGCTCGCCATGGTCCTCAATCAAGTCGGCCTCCCCGTCGAGGGCATCGCCCTCATCCTCGGCGTCGACCGCCTCCTCGACATGGTGCGCACCGCCGTCAACATCACCGGCGACGCCACCGTCAGTTGCATCGTCGGCAAAAGCGAAGGCGACCTCGACGAAGACACCTTCGCCAACAGCGACAATGGCGAGTAGGCCCGCTCTCCCGCCCGTCTGGCATAAATCCCGGGCACCGTTCAGGGCGTCAGCCCCACAGACCCTCCTCTTCGTGCTTGGCGTGGATGACAACCTTTTGCGCACGCAACAGATTCTTGAAATGGGTGTATGACTCCCGCCGCATTAGATCGATCTTTGATACGACCACGGGCCGCTCATGCGCAATGCGCACCGAAAAGGTGTTTTCGGTTTCCTCGCACTCTTTGAAAGCATCCCACCCGAAATCAGTCTCCTGCATCCCGTTCCGGAGCACGATGGCCTCCGGCGAGAGGTGCAGTTCGCGCATCCCCACCGGACGCACTACAAACCACCACCGAAGCGACACCGCCGCAAACACGACAATATCGATCACGCCAAAGAAAACGAACACCCCGAGCAGCCAATGCTCCCATGTCGTGTCCAAGGAACGAAGGTAAACAAAGAAACCGGCAAAGCCAATCGTCACGCACATACCCATGAGGTGAGCGCTCACCTTGCCGATCTTTGCTTCCACATAATCGGCATAGTCTGTGCGAAGTGGAATGCGGATCGGATACATACAAGGCGAACACAAACAGGGAAGGCGGGGCACGCGCAAGGCGCATCAAGTGTATATAACCACCTGCCACAAATTTCTTGAAGAAATATCTTGTGTTCGGTCTCCGAATGCTCCAAAGTTTTTTCATTATGGGTGAAATCAGAATAAAGCGTGAGGACGGGCCGGCGGTGCATCATGTGACATCGCGGGTGATCCAGAAGCGGCGGTTGCTGTTGGAGGGTCAGCGGGAGGTGTGGGTCGCGGCGCTGCACCGCGCGGCGGAGTTCAGCGGGGTGGAGGTGATCACCTACTGTGTGCTGGAGACGCACTTCCATATCCTTGTGCGCATTGATCCGGCGGCGCGGATGTGCGACGATGCGACCTTGGTGCAACGCTTCCGCGCCCTCTACGGTGCTTCGCGCGCGCAGTGGAGCGGGCTCAACGCGGAGGAGCTGGCGCACGCGCTGGAGAAGGGCGATGCGGAGACGGCGGAGGCGCTGCGTGAGCGGCTGCGCCGACGCATGGGGGACATCTCGGAGTTCATGCGCACCTTGCGGCAGCGCTACACGCGGTGGTTCAATCTCGCGCACGGGACGGCGGGCACGCTGTGGGCGGAGCGCTTCGGCAGCGTGCTCGTGCAGGACACGCCCTGGCTGGTGGGGCTGATCGCGGCCTACATCGACCTGAACGCGGTGCGGGCGGGATTGGCGGATCTGCCGGAGAACTACCGCTGGTGCGGTTACACAGAGGCGCTGGCGGGGAACGAAACTCTCTGCCGGGCGCTGGTCGCCTGCTTTCCGGCGGCAAAGGACTCGGCGGAAGCTCTCGCGTGCTACCGTCTGCTCATGCTCGGAAAGGGCACGGCTACGAAGGGCGACGGCACGGGCGCGAGGATCGACCCGGCGGCGTTGCTGGAAGCGGTGAAGAACGGCGGGGAGCTGCAGCCGCACGAGTTGCTGCGGTTGCGCGCGCGGTTTCTCACGGAAGGCCGTGCCTTGGGAACGCGCGACTGGCTGGAAACCGGCGAGGGGGCCCGTGTCCTCGCCAAGCTGAAGCGCCCGCCGCCGAGCCGGCCCGTGGAGCTGCTTGACAATGTCGACCTCGCAGTGGCGCGCTCACGGGGGAAATACCGCGCGGTCGAGGATCCACGGGAGTGACAGCCGTATGCGCACTCTCCCGCGCCTTGGCGAGTCGGCGGCTCATCCGGATGATCGTTGTTAGGAGGGAACTCCTGCCGAGACTTGGCAACGGAGGAAACAGCGGTGTAGGCTACGCCAATGAAATGGTCGCACTCCATCGGGCGGATTGCGGGGATTGAACTCCGCATCCACTACACATTCTACATCCTCCTCGCGTTTTTCGCCATCACCTTTCAGGCCGTGGGCGGTCCAACGGCTGCGTTGAACGCGGTCGCGTTCATCCTCGCGCTTTTCGGGTGCGTATTGCTGCACGAGTTGGGGCATGCCCTTGCGGCACGGCGCTACGGGATCCGCACGCCGGACATCACTTTGCTACCCATCGGCGGACTCGCGCGCTTGCAACGCATGCCCGAGCGACCTTTGGCGGAACTGGTCATCGCCGTGGCCGGACCGCTCGTCAACGTGGTCATCGCCGGGGCGCTCTTTGCCCTGCCGGCGGTGGAGTGGCGCGCGCCGGACTGGGAGGCCCTCGGCGAACCGGGCACCGGATTTCTCACCCGCCTCGCATGGGTGAACGTCATCCTTGTGGTCTTCAACATGATCCCGGCCTTTCCGATGGACGGCGGACGCGTCCTGCGCGCTCTTCTCGCCATGGTCATGCCCTACACGCGGGCATCCCGTGTCGCGGCAGGCGTGGGGCAGGGTTTCGCGGTGCTCTTCGGACTGTTCGGCCTATTGGCGTTCAATCCTATCCTAATCCTCATCGCGTTCTTCGTCTATTTCGGGGCGCAACAGGAGGCACAGGCCGCCCAGATCCGCCAGATCGGCAAGGAAACGCCGGTGACGGAGGCGATGGCGGACAAGCTCGAAGCCCTGCCCGAAGACGCCACGCTGGAGGATGCCGCCGAAGAAATGGTCCGCACAATGCAGCATGAGTTTCCCGTCCTTGACGGAGACGGTCGCCTCCTCGGCATCCTCACGCGCAACGAGATGATTTCCGCCCTGCGCTCGCACAAACGTGAAGCTCCTGTCTCCGAGTTCATGCAGCGGGACCCGCCCTCCGTCAGCACCGATGCATCCTTCGCCGACGCCTTCCGGAAGATGCAGGAGGCCGAGGCCAAGGTTGTGGCGGTGCTCAAAAGCGACGGATCGTTCGCCGGCATCGTCACACCGGAGACGGTCGGCGAACTACTTATGCTCGATTCTCTGCGCCCCGACGCCGAGCGGCCGCTGTGGCGATGATTACGCCCGGAAGTAGGTGTAGGCGCGCAGGCCGTCGTGGTAGGCGCGCATGATCTGGCGGCGTTCGTTGGGCGAAATGCGCTTTTGACGCACGGCGCGCTCGGCGAGGTTGCGGAAGCTTTCGGCGAGTTGCTTGGGGTCGTATTCGACGATGGAAAGGACGTCTTCTATGGTGTCGCCGTGAATCTCCCGCTCGAAGAAGAGTTCGCCGTCTTCGACGCGTATGCTGGCTACGTTGGTATCGCCGAGGAGGTTGTGAAGGTCGCCGAGGGTTTCCTGGTAGGCGCCGACGAGGAAGGCACCGAGGACGTAATCCTCGTTTTCGCGGAGGTCGTGCAGAGGCAGGGCGCGCTTGACGCCGTGGAAGTCGATGAAGCGGTCCATCTTGCCGTCGCAGTCGCAAGTGATGTCGGCCATAATACCGCTCTGGCGGGGCTCTTCGGCGAGCCGGTGGATGGGCATGATAGGGAAGAGCTGGTCGATGGCCCACGCGTCGGGGAGCGACTGGAAGACGCTGAAGTTGACGTGGTAGATGTCGACGAGCGAGGCCTCTATGTCGGCGAGGTCGGGCGGGCAAAAGCGGCCCATCTTGCGTGCCTCGGCGGCGATACGGGCGACGACGTTCCAGAAGATGTGATCACCCCGGGCGCGCTCGCGCAGGGTGACGGCGCCGTGCTGGAATTGATTTCTCAGTTCTTGGCGGTAGTAGACGGCGTCGTTGTAGGCTTCCTGGATATTTTTGGGCGAAAGTGTCTTGTAGACGTGAAAGAGGTAGCGGAGCATCTCCGGAGCTTCAGCGTCAAGCGGTTCGGGCGCCTCTTGCGGGATGAACTTGGTGACCTCAAAGACATTGAAAAGGAGCACGGAGCAATGCGCGACAATGGCGCGCCCGGACTCGTTGACGATGGTGGGATGCTCGACTTCCGCCTGGTCGAGAACGCCCTTGATGGTTTCGATAACATCCACGCAATATTCACTGACGCTGTAGTTGCAGGAGGCTTGGAAATTGGTCTTGGAACCATCGTAGTCGACCCCGAGCCCGCCGCCGATGTCGAGAACCCCCATGGGCGCTCCCTCTTTGACGAGGTTGACGTAGACGCGCGAGGCCTCGGCGGCGGCCTCGCGGATGCTGCGGATGTTGGGAATCTGCGAGCCTTGGTGGTAGTGGAGGAGTTTGAGGGTGTCGAGACGGCCTGCCTCCTTGAGGCGGTCGACGACGGCCACGAGCTGGGATATCGTTAGACCGAAAACGCTCCGCTCTCCCCCGGAGTCATTCCAGTGACCGGAGCTCTCAGCGGAAAGCTTGATGCGCACGCCGATGATCGGCTCGATCCCCAGCGTTTCCGAGCGCTCAAGAATAAGGGGCAGTTCCTCGGGCATCTCGACGACGAGGACGACTTGAATCCCGAGCTTGTTAGCATAGAGGGCGAGGTCGATGAACTCCTCGTCCTTGTAGCCATTGCAGATGATGTAGGCCGCCGGATCGTGCATATAGCCGAGGGCGGCGACCAGCTCCGCCTTGCTCCCGGCTTCGAGCCCGTAATGGTATTTGCGTCCGAAGCGCGTGACGGCCTCGATCACTTGATCCTGCTGGTTGACCTTGATGGGGTAGACGCCGCGGTAGCCGCCCTTGTAGCCGACCTCGCGAATGGCGGAGAGAAAGGTCTCGTTAATCTGCGCGATGCGCGCCTCGAGAAAATCGGGAAAGCGCAGGAGCACGGGCAAATCGAAGCCGCGCTCACGCAGGCCGCGGATGATCTCCATCATGCTCACAGCATGCTTTTCCTCACCGTCGCGCAGGAGGGCACGCACCTCTCCATCCGGACTGATGTCAAAATAGTCGCGACCCCAGAGGTCGAGAGCGTAGATTTCAGCGGATTTCTCCGCCGTCCAAGTCTTCATGGCAACGGTCATGGCGCGGACTTCGTTTGGTTTGGTATCGTGGGCATCCGCCCGGATCACCAACATAGGGCAATCCGGGAAAAGACGCAAAGAAGGACTACCGTTGGCACGCAATCAAGCGTTGATTCCCATAAGAAACTGGATGTTCGTCTGGGTCTTTTTCACGCGGGCGATAAGCATCTCCATGGCGTCGGTCGGCGGCACGCCCTTCATGGCGCGGCGCAGCCCGTAGACTTTTTGCATCTCGTCCGGATGGTAAAGGAGTTCCTCTTTGCGAGTGCCGCTCTTGTTCATGTCGATGGCGGGGAATACCCGCTTGTCGGAGAGGGCGCGGTCAAGGTGCAGCTCCATGTTACCGGTGCCCTTGAACTCCTCGAAGATGACCTCGTCCATGCGACTGCCGGTCTCGACAAGGGCGGTGCCAAGGATGGTGAGCGAACCCCCGGCATCCTCAATGTTGCGGGCGCTGCCGAAAAAGCGCTTGGGCTTCTGCAGGGCGGTGGCCTCGACACCGCCGGAGAGAATTTTGCCGCTGTTGGAGGCGAGGGCGTTGTAGGCGCGGGCAAGACGCGTGATGGAATCGAGCAGGATGATCACGTCGCGCCCGTCCTCGACCATGCGGCGCGCTTTTTCGATGACCATCTCGGCGCAATGCACGTGGTTCTCGGGGGTCTCGTCGAAGGTGGAAGCGATGACTTCGCCGGTCTGGATCTGGCGGCGGAAGTCAGTCACCTCCTCCGGGCGCTCGTCGATGAGCAGGATGATGAGGTGGGCCTTGGGCGAGTTGGCCGCAATGGCATTGGCGATAGCCTGCTGGAGGATGGTCTTGCCCGTGCGCGGGGGGGCGACGATGAGGCCGCGCTGGCCGAGGCCAACGGGGGTGAGCAAATCGACGATCCGCATGGAGATGTTGTCCCACTTGGACTTGGGGTCGCACTCCATGATGATGCGCTCGGTGGGGTAGTAGGGCACGAGATCCTCGAAGTTCGTCACCTCGAGGTTTTTCTCGGGATCCTTATCCATGAGCGAGTGGATTTTCACGACGTAGGGCGCGGTCTCTTCCTCCGCGTCGATATCCTGCACGTACTCGGTCTCGGGGAAGAGCGCGGCGAGGGCTTCGGCGGCGATCTCGTCCTCGACCTGCTCGGGGATGCCGTCAAGGTCGGCGTCTTCCGGGCCTTCGCCGTCCGCCGATCCCTTGAGCTGCTCAAGCGCGTCGTCGGGCAGCGGTTTACGGCGGGGGTGGACGCACGCCTCGACGAGGGTCCCGCGCTTGATGCTGAAGCGCTTCATGAGCTGCTTCGGGATGAAGGCGTTGAGCGGCTTCACGCGGTAACTGTCGGCCGTGTAGACGATAAGCCCGTAACCCGGCTCGGTCGTCTCCACGATGCCGGTGACGCGCAACTCGCGGCGCGCGGCGTAGGCGGCGTCGAGGACGCGTTCGACAAGGATCTCGCGCACGGGAGCTTGGTCGAGCCGGATATCAAATTCATCGCGGGCAAGGTCAACAAGCTCCGGAATCGGCATGGTGAGGAGGGCGTTGACGTCGACCGGGCCGCCCTCGCCGCCGACACACTCCGCCGCGAACGCTTCGAGCTTTTCCGCGTCGCGGAAGACCTTCAGGGCAGGCAGCGAACCGACTTCGTTGACAAACGTGTCCTCGGCGCCGAAAAAGCCGCCGCGCGCCTTGCCCTGTCCCTTCTGCTTCTGCGCCTTGCGCGGGGGCGGACCGCCGCGCGGACCGCCGCCCTGCTGGAAGCCGCCGCCCTGCTGGAAGCCGCCTTTTTTTCCCTTTTTCTGGAAGGGAGGTTTATTGTCGCCGGGACCACCCTTGCCGAATTTGCCGCCGCCTTGAAACTTACGATTGAAGCGGTCGCCCCGGTCCCCTCCCCTTTCGCCGCGGTCACGCGGACCGAAGGAACTTTGGGGGCCTCCTTTGCCACCGCTCGAATCCTGACCGCCGCCGTCTTCGCGTCGGCGGGAGCGGTCATCTTCGCCGCGCCGACCGGAATCGGCGGCACCTCCCTCGCCCGTATCACCGGAATCGCCGACTTCATCGGAAAGGTCCGGCGCATTTTCGGTATGCTCGGAGGCACCGCGCTTTTCGTCGTAGCGAAGCATGGTCTCCGGTGCATCGTCGTCGGTGGAAAACCGCGCGGGGACGTCGGCCGCGTCGTCGCCGCGCCGCAGTGCAGGCGCCTTGAGGGCAGGCGCCTTCACGACAGGGCGCGCGGCGGAACGGCTATTCTCCCGGTCCTTCGCGGCGGGCGGCGGCTCCTCCCTCCTTTCCGGGGCGGATGCGGGCACCTGCCCGCCGATGGGAGTGGGTTCGTCGGCAGGAGGATTACCGCGACGGCGGGCCGTCTTCTTCGCCGCCACTTTACGAGCCGTCTTTTTCGCCGCCGTCTTGCGGGCGGCCTTCTTGGCAGTCGCCCGCTTGCGCGCCGGGCGGGCGGTGTTTTCGCCCTTCTGCGGATCGAAGGGAAAGTCTGTCTGATTGGATTCCATATGGAAAGAGATTGTGTTGGCTGAAGTTCGCGCCAGCCCCCGGAGAGCGGTCGGCGAGGGGATTGTCAAAAATAAGGGTTGGCAGTTAGAGAAACTTACGGCGGCGAAGGAGTTCGCGCACTTGGTCGCCGAGGTGGGCGCGGCTTCCGTCGTTCACGAAAACCACGTCGGCGTGCCGAACTTTATCCGCGAGAGACCATTGGCGCGCCCGGCGAAGGTCGATCTGAGAGAGCGTAAACCCCCGCCCACACAGCCGACTCGTCTGAATCTCACGGCTGACCGACAAGCAAATTGTAAAATCAAACTCAGATTGCAAATTGTTTTCAAATAGAAGGGGGATCTCCACAACCACAAGCACGTGTTCCGAGCGAATGAGGGCTTGCCATGCTTTGCGAACCCTCGGGTGAAGGATCGACTCAAGAGTTGCGAGAGCCTGAGAACAACCGAAAACAATCTCACCCAGAGCAGCTCTGTCAACCCTTCCTTCTGCGTTAAACGCGCTTTCCCCGAAAGCGGTCCATACGGCATCCCGCGTCTCCGCGTCGTCCTCGAGCAGCCTCCGCACGGCGATATCGGCGTCGAAGGCCCGCGCCCCGCACGCGCGAAAAAACTCCAAGGCCGTGCTCTTGCCGCAGCCAATGCCGCCGGTGAGGCCGATGCGCAGTCGCTTCGTGCTCTGTTCCGCTTCGCTCATTTCCCCTCACAAAACGAAACGGCGGCGCACCAACCGCGAGCCAATTCTGCGCAACGGCGGCAGGGACCGCAACGGATCTCCGTGAGCGTATCACGCATGGAAAGCACAAACCTGCTGGTAAAGGAATTTTGAAGACTGTCCTAATCGCGTAAAGTTCCGGTAAAGCATTCATGTTCAAAAACAAACAAATTGCGGGCAGGATTCCCTTCGATTCTTCTGGCAACATACTCGACACCACTTTCATCCAACACCGAAGCCAACCTTTTGAATGAACACCCGCGACGAAGCGCCCTACGACCTCGACATCTTCGACCCCGAAGACGTCGCCGATCTTGTCGTGGCACTGGCGAACCGCCTCTTTGCACGGGTCAACGAAGATTCCATCCGTCAGGTCTTCCAACACACCGAAGACCTCTTCCAAGGCCGTAAAGCAGGCTTTCAGGCGGCTGACACCAGCTATCACAACCTCGAGCACACGATGCGCGCCACCGTCTGCTGGACGCGCCTCTTCGAAGGTTACGTCGGTGCCCGCGACGATCCCGCACTCGGGTTCCGACACTTCCGCACAGGCCTCGTCGCCGTCCTCATGCACGACACCGGCTTCCTCAAACGCGAAACGGACATCGTCGGCACCGGGGCAAAATACGCCGACATCCACGAGCGTCGCAGCTGTGAGATGGCGGATCGCTGGCTCGCCCGCGCGGGATGGGCGCGCGAGGATATCCGTGCCGTGCGCAACATCATCTGCTGCACCGGCGTCGACGCCAATCTCGCCGCCATCCCCTTCGCCGACCGCGCCGAAAAACTGCTTGGCCAGATGGTCTGCACGGCCGACTACCTCGGCCAAATGAGTGACCCCGCTTACATCGACAAGCTGCCTGAGCTTTTCCAGGAAATCGAGGAGTCCGATGAGTTCCGCGGCATCCCGCCGGAACACCGGCTCTTCCGTAGCGTCGGGGATCTCATCACGAAAACGCCCGCCTTCTGGACTCACCACGTGCGCCACAAGCTCGAAGACGCCTGCGGCGGCATCTACCGCTATCTCGCGCGACCATGGCCGGACGGCCCAAATCCTTACATGGACCGCATCAGCGAAAGCCTCGACCGCATCGGGCAAGCGTCCGTCGCCGACGCTCAATAATCCCACGGGTAGGCACCGTGATATTGCCTTCCGTTTCGGCACCGAATCCGTAAGGTATCCGGTCGTATGAACAAACGCGACCTTCTCACGGAACTCGCCGCGCGGCCTCTTGTGTGCGACGGCGCGATGGGCACCCTGCTCCTTGCGCAGGGCCTCAAAAGCGGCGGATGCGCCACCCTATGGAATGCGGACCGCCCCGACGCCGTGCGTGCGGTTCACGAGGCCTACCTCGCCGCCGGATGCGATTTGCTGACGACGAACACCTTCGGCGGCTCAAGCATCGCGCTCGAACGGCACGGACTCGCCGCCCGCGCGGCGGAACTGAATCAGGCCGCCGCGAAAATCGCCCGCGCGGCGGCGGGCGACCGAGCATGGGTGCTCGGCGATGTCGGGCCCTTCGGCGATTTCCTCGAGCCTTTCGGCGATACCACGGCGGAGGCCCTCCGGGAAAGCTTCCGCATACAAATCGAAGGGCTGATCGCCGGCGGCGCGGACGCCGTTCTGGTCGAGACCATGAGCGACCCCGCCGAAGCGGTGGTCGGCGTCGAGGCGGCGAAGAGCATTGATGAAAATGTGCCTGTGCTTGTGACCTACGCCTTTCAGAAAGCGGCGCCGGGCATGTTCAACACGATGATGGGCACGTCGGTGGAAGAGGCCGTGCGCCGGGCCGTCTCCGCCGGCGCGGACATCGTCGGCGCGAATTGCGGCACCTCGCTCGATCTCGACGACTATGTCGAACTCGGCAAACAACTCACTGCCGCCGCCGGGAGCACCCCCGTCGTCGTGCAGCCAAACGCCGGCGCCCCCCGCATGC
>SKLD01000525.1 GCA_007123395.1 Opitutales bacterium | reverse complement strand
TGATCAAGGGGATTCAGGCCCATGATGTGGCTGCTTGCGTGAAACACTTTGCCTGCAACAATCAGGAACTCAACCGGCACGGTGTCGATGTTCAGATCGACGAACGCACGCTGCGTGAGCTATATCTGCCGGCGTTCGAGTTGGCGGTGAAGGCAGGTGATTGCCTCTCCGTGATGGGTGCCTACAACCTCTTGAACGGTACGTACTGTTGTCACCATGACCGCTTGCTGCAGACGATACTCAAGTATGAGTGGGGGTTTGAAGGTTTGGTGGTGTCGGACTGGGGTGGCGTACACGATGCGGACGAGGCCGCCCGGCCCGGTCTGGACCTTGAAATGAGCGGCAGTCCGGATCGACACTATCTGAAGGAACCGTTCAAAGGCGGTCTGGCATCGGGCAGGTATCCGATGGAATGGCTGGATGAAAAGGTGCGGCGTGTCCTGCGGGTGCATCAGCGCCTGGGCAAACTGGGGGATGCGTCGCAACGCGGTAAAGGGCAGCGCCTGACGGCCAAACATCGCGCCATCGCCAAAGCCATTGCGGATGAAGCCTTGGTTCTCCTGAAAAACGAAAGGTGCCTCTTGCCCCTCGACCGCAAGCACGTGCGCACCCTTGCCGTTATCGGCGATAATGCGACGCGGGTTCACGCCGGTGGCGGGGGCTCCTCGGGAGTCCGGGCAGAGTATGAAATCACACCCTTGGAAGGACTGCGCGAAGCGCTTGGAACGGCGGTGGAAATCGTTTACGTCAAGGGGTATCCGGTGGAAGTCAGTGGCATGGAGCCGATCCCCGTCGAATGCCTTGGCGTTGCCGACCGGGCGGGCATACGCGGATGGCTGTGCCAGACCTTCGCCAACCGCTCACGCTCCGGAGAGCCCTCCGAACAAGCTGTCTTGCCTGAGATCCAGAGGGAGCCCGACGCCGCGCCGGCCGGCCTTGAGATTGGGCATTGGATGGACCGCTACCACACCACAGTGACGCCTTCGATGAGTGGTCGTTACACCTTGGTCGCCCGCGGCGGTGACTATTTTTCCGTGACGTGGGATGGCAAAACACTGATCAATGTCTGGGACCTGACCGATGCAAGCACGGAAACCGCTGAGGTGGATCTGGTGGCCGGCAAGCGTTATCCGGTGGAGATCAACTATCGTCCCAAGGTACATGCGCAGGGATTTTCCTTCGGCTGGATTCCGCCTTGCTGGACCGATCTGGAAGCGACCGATCCCTTTGCGGAAGCGGTAGCGGCTGCCGGTTCCGCCGACGCGGTCATTGTTTTTGGTGGCAGTAGTCATCGTCAGGACACCGAAGGGGTTGACCGTGGCTCCATGCAGTTGCCGGGGGGGCAGGATGCGCTGATCGAACGCGTCTCCGGGGCCAACCCTCGCTGCGCGGTGGTGCTGTTTGGCGGCAGTGCGGTCGAGTTGCCTTGGCTCGAAGGCGTGCCCGCCTTGGTTCAAGCATGGTATCCGGGGCAGGAAGGAGGACGGTCCGTCGCGCAACTGCTGCTCGGTGACATCAACCCCTCGGGCCGGTTGCCCTTCTCATGGCCCAAGCGTCTCGAAGACGTAGCGGCGCACGCAATCGGCGAATACGGGCCCGACCGGATTCGCTACAGCGAAGGCCTGAACCTCGGCTACCGTTGGCACGACGCCGACGGGCCTGCCCCGTTGTTTCCCTTTGGGTTTGGATTGGGCTACACCTCTTTCTCCGCGCAGTGGCAGCAGTTGGACAGCGCGGATCCGCACTGCATTCGTGCCCTTGCAAACATCCGTAACACAGGTGAGCGCGCGGGTGCGGCGCTTTTGCAATGCTATGTCAGCCCGCCACGGGGTATGGTCCCCCATGCTCCGAAAAGCCTTGCCGCCTTCAGCAAGGTGTTTTTGCAAGCCGGCGAATCGACAACCGTGGAGTTGCTGATCCCGGCGCGGAGCATCAGCTATTACGACCCGGACACTGCCCAATGGCGGGCGCCCGCCGGCGAATACAGCTTCCATCTGGCTTGGCACGCAGAGGAGATCATCGAGACGAAGACTCTGCGCATTGCCGAATTGGAGCGACCGGGCGAGCCGGGTTGTCGGTAAAGCCGGCGGAGGCGACCTTAGCAGAGCGGGCGCTGTCTCTATCGTGGAAATTCCGGTGCCTGTGGGAAACGGGTTGCGGGCGGATGCGCCGCTCTCCTTTTTGGGCGGGGTGAAGACATTTGAAGGATTGTTTGCCGAGTTGCGGGAGAAGGCGGAGCGCGGAGACGAGACGTCGGGCACCGTGCGCGCGCTGCGCGGCGGTATCCACGGTATTGGCAAGAAGGTGCTGGAAGAAGCCGGCGAGGTGTGGATCGCAGCGGAGCACGAAAGCGACGAGCGCCTCGCGGAGGAAATCTCGCAACTGTTCTACCACGCGCAGGTACTGATGCTGGCGCGCGGGTTGACGCTGGAAGACGTCTACAGGAAGCTGTAGGGAGCAGCACCCCGTCCCGGCGGGCGGATGAAAAGCAGGTTGACAGGGCCGGGCATTCTTTCTCCATACTCGCTTTCGGTCATGGCGACGTTCCGGCAGAGGTATGGAGAAGCGTGCGGCGGAGACAATGGACGCACGCCGAACCGCCGTGTCCTTGTCCTCAACCGCAACTGGCAGGCGGTGAACATAGTCGGTCTACGGCGGGCGTTTTCGCTCCTTTGGCAGGACCACGCGCGCGTCATCAACACCTTCACGGGTGACTACAGCGTGCATGCGGCTCCGGAGTGGCTGGAGTATTCCATGGCGATCAATCCGCCGCCCCCGCAGGCCGAATATGTGCGGACGATCCGCATGCATATCATTCTGCCGAAAATTCTGCTCTTGCGGAATTTTGACCGGTTGCCCGTCTCGGAAGTGAAGTTCAACCGGCAGAACGTTTTCGAGCGTGACAACTACACGTGTCAGTATTCCGGGCGGACCTGCAAGGTGAAGGACCTGACCCTCGACCACGTCATCCCGCGCGAGCGCGGCGGCCGCACCTCATGGGAGAACATTGTCACCTGCTCGCGGGAGATGAACGCCGTGAAGGCCAACCGCCTCCCCCATGAGGCGGGCCTGCGGCTCGTGCGCAAGCCGTCGCGGCCCAAGTCACGGCCCTTCGTCAGTGTCGCGGCGGGGTCGGATGTCGATTCCTCGTGGATGCAGTTTCTCCACATGGAGAAGGAAAAGAGCGCGGGCTGAAAAGGCGGGATGCGGAAGCGAGGTCTCGCACCTCTTGTGGGGTTGCCCGTTCAGTCAAAGGAGAGGAAGGAACGGTGGCGTTTTTGTTGGCTGTGGGTGAGGGCGGGGAGGTCTTCAAAGGGACTCTTGGGGGCGAGTGAGTAGAGGAGGCGGCGGACTTCGTGGCGGAAGTCTGTCCAGCGCTCCCAGTCGAGGTCGGGGGCGTGCGCGATCTGGTTGAGGAGGCTGCGCCATTCGAGGCGGGCGCGCTCGATATCGCCGGCGAGGAGGTCCTCACCGAGGACGCGTGCCCGCAGGGCGGGGTTTGCGGCGAGGCGCTGGAGGGTTTCGGAGGCACCGTCGCCATAGGTTTCGGGTACACCTTTGCGGAGGTAGCCGGGGAAGGTGGCGTTGCGGAAGGTAAGGCGGCAGGTGTCGCCGAGGCGCGTGGAGTAGTCGCCCTGTTCGGCAAAGCGGTGTCCCGCGCGCAGGTTGGCGACGTCGTAGGCGAGTTCCTCGAGGGGGTAGGAGGCGTCTTCGAGGGCGGCGGCGACGGCGAGGCCCTCTCCGTGGTTGAAGAAGCTGAAGATGACGCCGCGCCGGGTGGGACGGGCCTTGGCGTCGATGAGCCCGAGCTGGAACCATGTTTCGGCAGCGGTGCGGCCACGCGGTCGTTCCTTCGGCGCACTGCCGGCAAAGTGAAGGTTGACCTCGACGGCGACCTTGCGGCGCGGCGGGTTGAGGAGGGGCCGCCCGGCGCTGTCGATGACGGCGAACGTCTCGGCACCGCGGTAGTCAAGGCGGGCGTAAAGCATGCCGCCGCGCTCTGCGAGGGCGTGGACCACGCCGCCCTGGGCGAGACGGGGCAGGAGCGGCAGGACGTGGTCCTCGAGTTGGTCGAGGGTCCATCGTTTGCGGCCGCGCGGGAAGCCCTTGGGCGGTGCGGCGGCTTTGTGGAACTCACGCAGGGCGGCGTGGGTCCAGCGGGTGAGGACCAGCTCGCCCTCGGATTTGTCTTTGCCGATGCGCGCGAGGGGTACTTCGCGACCGTAGATTTTCCCTTCCTCGGTGTCGATCTTGCATAGGCTGCCCGCTGTCACACCGCTCAGGGCGAAGGCTTGCGCAAGGGCGTGAGTCCAGCGGCCCCGCGCGAAGGCGAGCGCTTCGCCGAGGGGCGCGCGGCGCGGGCTGCGGAGTCGCTCCCATTCGCTTTCGGGAGTCTGGAACTCCTCGATTTCCTGGAGGCGCGTGGGCGCGGAATCTTCAACGGGGGGCGGCCCGGCGGCGCGGAGCCGCGCAAGCCCGAGAACGACGCGGCTCGGGCTGAAGAGGCGGGCGGAGAGGTTCCGGGCAGCTTCGGCAGGATCGCGTCCGCGCTCTGCGGCGGCGTGCATGACGGCAAGGAAGCTGGGCCAGTCGATCTGTTGAGTGCGGCGGAGGGAGATGGGACGGCTCTCGTTGAGTCTCGGTTTGCCGGGGGCGATGAGGATGAACCCCTTCTTGTCGAGTCCGCGCCGTCCCGCGCGGCCGAACATTTGGAGCAACTCGTCGGGGCGCACGAGATGGCTGTAGTCGCCTGCGCGGTATTCGCGGTCGGTTACGAGGACACTGCGCATGGAGAAGTTGATGCCGGCGGCGAGGCCCATGGTGGCGACGACAACGCGTAGTTGCCCGGCTTTGGCGAGGGGCTCGACGAGGCCCGCGCGCTGGCGGTAGCTGAGCCCGCTGTGGTGGAAGGCGATACGGGCTTTGAGGAGCTTGGCGAGGGTGTCGCCGGCGAGGCTTTCCTGCTCCGGGGTGAGGACGAGCGGGTCTTCCTCGGGGAGGGCGCGGGCGAGCTGGAGGGCAAGGGTTTCGGCGGCGCGGCGGCGGGGCGCGAAGGCGAGGAGCGGGGCCATTCCGGCGGCGAGGGCCTTGCCGATGGCACGGGGCCAGAGACCGCGCACGGAGGGGGGCACGGAGCGTTCGGGGAGCGCCTCGACGTTGACTTCGTCGAGCGGGACGGGGCGCTCATGGTGTTCAATGAGTTCGACGTCGCGCCCGAGGCGGCGCAGCCAGTCGGCGACCGACTCTGGGTTGGCGACCGAGCCACTGAGGAGAAGAAGCTGGGTTTCGGGGGGGGCGAGGGCGAGGGCGAGTTCGTAGTTTACACCGCGGGAGGGGTCGCCGAGCATCTGGTATTCGTCGATGACGAGCAAGCCGGGGCCTTCGCCCGCGAGGAAACGGTGCTTTTGTGTTTCGAGCGTTGCAACGATCACAGGCGCCTCTGTGTTTTCGGCGAGGTCGCCCGTGACGATCCCCACGTCCCAGCGTTGCGCCGCCCATTCGAGGCGCTTGTCGTTGGCGAGCGCGCGTGTGGGCACAGTGTAGACGGCACTTTTGCGCAGGCCGGTTTCCACGAGCGTTTCAAAGATGAAGGTCTTGCCCGCGCCTGTGGGGGCATGCACGATGACATCGCGCCCGTCGCGCAGGGCCCGAACAGCCGCCTGCTGCCAGAGGTCGGGCAGTTTCAGCTGGCTCGCGAATTCTGTGTCGATGCGGTTCATGGGCGGAGCGGATCGTCTGTCTTCGCGGCGGGTGTCATTTTGGAAAAGAACTCTCTTTCAACGTGTGCCATCATCGCCCCGCCGCAATTTCCTTTTTTGCCGCGAGGGCTTGCCGTCCGCGGGAAAATAGGTGGGATGATGTCTCAACGTCTATGATCTTCACTCGCCGCCGCTTTCTCCGGTGGGCGGGCACGGTTGTCGCGGTGTCCGCCGTCCCCCCTTTTCTTCGCGCCAAGCTCACCGGCCCGCTGGAGACGGTGTCTGTCCTGCACACCACCGATCTGCACGGTAACATTCTGCCCACCTCGACTTACGACGGCATCACCGATGTCGGCGGCATGGCCCGGTGCGCGAGCCGCATCCGGCAGTGGCGTGCGATGAACCCGCACTCGCTTCTCGTTGACGCGGGCGACGTTTATCAGGGCACGGAGATCGGCTACCGCACGCGCGGGCGCATCATGATCGACTGCTTCAACCACCTCGACTACGACGCATGGGTGCTGGGCAACCACGAGTTTGACTGGGGTGAACCCGTTGTGCGGGAGGCCATCGGCTCTTCGGCGATGCCCGTGCTCACGGCGAATGCCACCTTTGACGGCAAGTCGGCGTGGGCGCACGGCGACCGCCCGGATGTGGCGCGGCCCTATCTCCTCAAGGAGGTCAACGGATACAAGATCGCCCTCATCGGCGCGATGACGCCCAACATGCCCAACTGGTTTCTCCCCGAGGTCCTGCACGGCTTCGAGGCGACAGACCCCGTGCCGGTCGTTCGCCGCGCGGTGGACGACGTGAAGGCCGCCGGCGCCGACGCCATCATCCTCGTCACGCACATGGGCACACGCCCGTGGATGACGGAGGACGACGCGGCCAACCGCCTCTTCGGCATCACCAAGGCCTGCCCGGAAATCGACGCCATCATCGGCGGCCACACCCACCGCAATCTGCCCAACGAGCGCATCAACGGCGTGATCTACACGCAGGCCAACTACTTCGGCATCCATGTCGGGCGGCTCGACCTCGTTTTCAACGCGGATTCGCGAAAGCTCGTTCATGTGCAACCGATTATCTCGCACCTCGACGGCCGCGTTCCGCAGGATCCTGCCATACTCGACCTCGCCAAGGACGATCTCGCGGAATCCGAACGCGTCATGTCCTCGGAAGTCGGCATCATTGCTGAGGAACTTGGGATCGACAACGCTCCGGGGCGCGCGAGCGATTCGGAACGACTTATCGGCACTTCCATGCTCCACGGGCTACGCCGCCGTGGCCACGAAGTGGACGCCGCGCTCCATGGCCTCCTCTTCCAAGACGACCCCGTTGCCCCCGGCAAGAAGACGGTCAAGGACATGTGGGGAATCATTCCCTTCGAGAACTTCGTCGTCACAGCGCGCTTAACGCGTGACGAGTTGGTCACTGTCCTCGAAGAGGTCTATGCCGGGCGCAACCTGCGGAGTCTCGTCGGGCGGATCCGTGCCGAGGTTTCCGGGCCGAACAATGCGCCAAAGGTCGACCGGCTCCTCGACGCCTCCGGCGCGGAGTTGTCTGACTCGCGCCGCTACACGATCGCGCTCAATTCCTACGATGCCGCCGGCGGCGGCGGACGCTTCAGGAACTTGCGCGGAATCCTCCGCCAGCCTGCCGCGGAGATGCGTCTCTTGCCCTACCAGAGCCGCGCCTTCCTCATCGACTTCGTCCGCGACAAAAGCCCCGTGCGCAAGGCCCACCTAGAGCGGGGCTGATTTCGCTGGCACCCGCATAAGTTGCCGCCCCGCAGGAGCCGCCGGCCTCGGTGCGTCAACCTTAGTTCTACTCTGTCGGAATGACCCTGACCGACTACGAGAGCGCCAACGCCGGTCACTCCCGGGGATGCTCAAGGGCACGGTACCCCGCCCGTGAACGCGCCACCGCGAGGTCCGCATCGTCGAGCACCTCCACCGCCCGGCACGGCGGCGGACGTTTCATCTTGGCAAGGGCCCGCGCTCCGTCCCCGTGTTCGAGCCACTCGCGCGTTCCCAGCGCCCGCCCT
>SKLD01000174.1 GCA_007123395.1 Opitutales bacterium | reverse complement strand
GAGTTCCGGCTTTAGCCGGTCCCGCTGCCCATCGTTCGCGCCCACCCGCCGGGACCGCATAAATGCGGGACTCCAACGCGTACAAGCCGCCGATGCAGACCCCGCACTTTTAATCACACCCGCTCGGACGGCGCCCCGTGTAAAGGCTTGCCTCCGGGCGGCGGTTCCCCTAACGAAGGAATCCATGCATTATTCCAGCGCTTTTTCCACTTCCGGAAATGCGCGAAACTCCAAACCTCGCGACCATGCAGCTATACCTCTATCTTTCCCTCATTCCAGAGGCCCTGATCTTTTCCCAACTGCCCCCGGACCGCTTCGGTAAATACCTCGCCATCGGCGACAAAAAACTCACCAAGGGCCCGGCCGTGTTTTTCGAGGTCGATCCGGCCCTGAAAAGTGACGCGCTGCCGCTGGAGCGCGCGCGCAAGAAGTGCGAGCCGCATCTCGACGGCTCGCCGCGGCGCTCCACCTACGTGTCGGTCTACCATGCCCTCGCCAATATCCCGACCTCGGCTCTCGGCGATCTACACCTCGCGACGAAGGACGGCGTCACCCTTCGCATCCAGCGCAAAGACGAGGGCGCGCCCGCGCGCAAAGGGCTCTTTCTCTACCAGGAGCTATGCCCGGTGTCACCGAGTGTGGCGAGTCCCCTCGGTCCCGCGGGTTTTTGCAAATACGTAACCAATCCCGAGAGCCCCGCCTACCTGCCGCGCATGGTCTTCTGCGACCAGCGGCTCGACGGGCTGTCCAGCGACCCGGAGAACGCGCCCTCCAACAACCTTCCCTACCCCAATGTCAACCACCTGCGCGAATGCCTCACCTCCCTCAAGGTGAAGTCGGACAAGATGACAAAGATCGTCCACCGCGACCTCAATGCCGCGCTCCTCTTCTACATGGTCGACACCGGGTTCTACGTCGGCGACCAAGACTCCTTCCACGTCTACCCCATGCCGTCGGAGGAAACCCTCGAGAAAGACCACTACTCATGGCTTTCCTCCGCGCAGTCTTCGCCGCTTCTGTAGGGCGGCGGACTAGGCGACGCTTTCTGTCCTGTTTCCAAGGATGACTTTCCAACCCACTGCTCCAAACCTATGATGACCGCTCTCACGATTGCCGTCCCCGTCCTCGGCCTTTTCGGGCTGGGGGCCGCCTACTACATCTATTCACGCATCATGCTCATCGATCCCGGCGAGGGGAAGATGACCACGATTTCCGACCGCATCCACGAGGGGGCGATGGTCTTCATGCGGCGCGAGCTGCGGCTCCTCGGCATCTTCACCCTCGCCGTCGGCATCCTCCTGCTCTTCAAAGATCCGCACGAGGCCCTCGCCTTTTTCCTCGGCGCGCTCGCCTCCGCCACGGCTGGCTTCATCGGGATGTACACCGCCACCAAGGCCAACGTCCGCACCACCTATGAGGCGCACAACTCCGGTCCCGACAAAGCCCTCGCGACCGCCTTTTTCGGCGGCAGCATCATGGGCCTGACCGTCGCCTCCATGGGCCTCCTCGGCGTCGGCGGGCTTTTCGTCTTCTTCGGCCGCACCGAGCATGACATCCACATCATCCATGGCTTTGCCATGGGCGGGTCGCTTGTCGCCATTTTCTTCCGCGTGGGCGGGGGCATCTTCACGAAGGCCGCCGACGTCGGGGCCGATCTCGTGGGCAAGCTCGAGTCGGGCATTCCCGAGGACGACCCGCGCAACCCCGGAGTCATCGCCGACAACGTGGGCGATAACGTGGGCGACGTCGCCGGCATGGGGTCCGACCTTTTTGAGTCCTACTGCAACGCCATGATCGCCTCCATGGCCATCGCCGCGACGATGACCCTCGCCACCATCGACGGTCTCGCCGGCGACCAGCAGAGCCTCATGTTCCTGCCTCTCGCGCTTGCCTCCACGGGACTCCTCTGCTCGCTCGCGGGCATCTTCATCGTCAAAGCCGCCTCAGCCAACGCCCCGGCGCGCGCCCTGCGCATCGGCACGCTCAGCGCGGCGGGCCTCTTCGTCCTCGCCGCCTTCGCCGTCATCGCTTTCCTTGGCGTGAACGCCGCCGTCTGGTATTGCGTTCTCGCGGGCACGGGCGGCGGCATCGTCATCGGGCTCGCCACCGAATACTACACCGGCGGACGGCCCATGCGCCACATCGCCCGCTCCTCGCAAACCGGCGTTGCCACGGTCATGATTTCCGGGCTCGCCGTGGGCCTGCAGTCCGTCGTCATTCCGCTCTTCACCGTGGCGCTCGTTCTCCTCGCCGCCAGCCAGATGGCCGGACTCTACGGGGTCGGCATCGCCGCCGTCGGCATGCTCGCGACGATTGGCATCACGATGAGCATCGACGCCTACGGCCCCGTCGCCGACAACGCCGGCGGAATCGCGGAAATGGCCGGCCTCGGCAAAAAGACGCGCCAGATCACCGACTCCCTCGACGAGGTCGGCAACACCACCGCCGCCATTGGCAAGGGCTTCGCCATCGGCGCCGCATCCCTCGCCGCCCTCGCCATCATCGCCGCCTTCGTCAACGTCGTGAAGGCCAACACACCGACCTTCACCCTCACCCTCTACGACCCGAAGGTTCTCACCGGCATCTTCCTCGGCGGCCTCACGCCCTTTCTCGTCAGTTCCATCACGATGAACGCGGTGGGCGACGCCGCGCAGGAGATGATCGCCGAGATCCGCCGCCAGTTCCGCGAAATCCCGGGCCTCATGGAGGGCACCGCCGAGCCCGACTCCGCGCGCTGTGTCGACATCGCCACCAACGCGGCCCTCAAGCGCATGTTCCCGCCCGCCGCCATCGCCGTCTTCTCCCCCGTCGTCGTCGGCTTTGTTTTCGGTCCCGAGACCCTCGGCGGCATGCTCATCGGCGCGCTTCTCGGTTGCGTCCTCCTCGCCCTCTTCATGGCCAACTCCGGCGGAGCATGGGACAACGCAAAAAAATTCATCGAGCAAGGCAACTACGGGGGCAAAAACTCCGAAGCCCACCGCGCCTGCGTTGTCGGCGACACCGTCGGCGACCCGCTGAAGGACACATCCGGCCCCTCCATGAACATTCTCATCAATGTCATGGCCATCGTCTCCCTCGTCATCGCGCCGCTGCTCTGAGGATACACGGTCCGCCGCAAGTCACTGCCGAGAGGCCCGTCAACTCACTATGCTTTCGCCGACTGCCTGAGAATCCGGCGCGGCACAGGAGTTCGGGAACTTACAAGACCGTCTGCCATGCGCCGTCGGCGTCGACGGAGCGGCGCACCGCATCGGTGAAGCGCATGTAGCGAAGGGCCGCTTCAAGCGGAGTGAGCGTGACAGGCTTGCCATCGCGTATACTGGAAACGAAATCAGCCTCGACGCGCCAGCCGCGCCGCGTCGCGGGGTCGAGGGCGATTTCCGTGAAAGCAGTTTCACCCGCGCGGGCGAGAAGGACGCGCTGTTGGGCAACGTCGACACAGAGGCGACCTTCCGCACCGATTAGCTCGATCCGGTCGTGGCCCGGACCCGCCTCGACGCCGGAGAAAACATAGTGCAGGCGTCCTCCGCCTACGAGCGCTCCATCGACGGTGAGGGAGTCCGGCACATCGACGGCAACGGGCCGTGCCGATGTATCCGCCGCGGCAGGCCGTTCGCGCACGTAGAGCCGTCCCCAGCCCCGAACACGCTCGATGGAAAGCAGCGGAAACCACCGCTCCACAACTTCGTGGTAGATGCCCATAGTGAGCATGTTGTTTCCGCTGAGTGCCGTGCGCTGACGCCATGAGACGGGCGCGCCGGGATCGAGAAAGAACGGTGTCGTGTGCAAGATGCGGATCTCACGCACTGTGCCGAGCATACCATCGGCGAGGATTCGTGCCACCGTTGCGTCGAGATCGAGCGTAAAGGGCGACGGCACAACCTGCACGACTTGGTCCGGCCGCGCACGCGCCGCGTCGCACATTCGCTTAGCCTCTTCCGCGTTTGCCGCTACGCGTGCTTCGGTGAGCACGTGTTTACCCGCCTCCAGTGCGCGCAAGGTGGCCGGCGCATGCAAGTTGGGCCATGTGCCAATACACACGGCGTCAACGTCCGGATCGTCCGCCACGGCCTGCCATGAGTCCGCCACGCGCGGGATACCGTACTCCCTCGCCACGGCCTCCGCTGAACTGCGGCGCCGGTTGGCCACGCAGACAATGCGGACACCGTCGATTTCCTGAAAGCCCGGAATATGGCGCAACCGCGTGTTTTCGCCCGCGCCGATTAGGCCGATCCGTAAATCTTTGAATGTCATCAAAACCTAACGTACGCCGACAAACACGGGGAACACGCGCGGATTGTCCTCCGGGAAGTTGCTCACAAGGTCAAAACGGCCCATCTGCCTCTCGCCGTCGGTCGGCGGCGTGATCTCAAGGGTGTATTCACCCGGCCCTTCCTCGACAAGGCTGTGCGTGAAGGCATTGTTGTGCGGCCGCACCTCCATAATCGCGACACCGTGCTCCGTGGCGACCCTGATGTTCACAGTCCGGGATTCCATGGGCTCGCCACGCCGCCAGTAAACGATGCGCGGCGACAACTCCACCATTTGCGGGATGGTCACAAGCAACTGCAACTGCGTGGCCGGAACCTGTTCATCGGTAAAGATCGAGACGCGGAGGTTTTGCTCCCCGGTGCGCGACCCGTAGGTGAAGACAACGTCGATTTCGCCCGACTCACCGGGATGATAAACGCGCTTCTTCAACTCAGGCACGGTGCATCCGCAGGTCGCCCGCATGTTCAGGATTTCCACTGGGGCCGACCCCGTATTGGTGAACGCAAAGGTCGCCGTTACCCGCTCCTCACCGGGTACCGCCGTGTGCTCGAAAAGTTTGCTTTCCCAAGTGAGTGATGAGGCCGCCGCCGAAGCAAAGGCACAACAAAATACGAAAACGATGGAGAGACTACGGATTGTCATACGCCCAGTATTCACGGCGCCCCCCGCTTATGTCAATGCCTTCGCACGTCCCATGACGCGAACATGCTCAAGGTTGCGGGTAACCGGCAAATTCGCTTGCGATCCCCGTTCTCTTTTGCGAAGAAGCACTTACGTCATGGCATCCGCCCCAAAGTCCGCCCGCGCTAAGAGCACGCCGACAGCCGCCGTGCTAACTGGCGATGTCGTTCGCTCGAACGAGGCCGCCCCGGCGGCCCTCCGCCTCTTGCCCGACCACCTGCGCAAGGCCGCAAAGGCAGCTGCCGATAACCTGCCGGACGCCGGCGTCTCGGCCATCGACATCTTCCGCGGCGACAGTTGGCAGATCCATGTGCGCGATCCCGCCGCAGCCCTCGCCGCAGCCCTTCTTGTGCGTAGCTTCCTGCTCGGCGGCGGAGCACGCGGTGAGCCTGCGTGGGACACCCGTATTGCCATAGGCCTCGGCCCCGTTGACCGCCTCGACAAGCGCAGAGTGTCCCGCAGCCACGGAGCGGCCTTTGCCGCCTCGGGCGAGGCCCTCGACGCCCTTGCCGGCGGGCGCCCACGCATGGCCGTCGCGGCGGGCGGCACGGAGCCGATGCGGACAGGTGCGTTCGCGCGCACAACCATCGGGCTGCTCGACGCCCTCGTGCAAAACTGGACGTCCAAACAGGCATGGGCCGTCCACGGCGCGCTCCGCGGGCTCATCCAGAACGATATTGCCGCCACCTTCCGCCCGGTGATCGCACAATCCACCTTGGTGCGGCATCTCCACGCCGCGCGGTGGGATGTTGTCGAGGACGTCCTCGACGTCTGGCGCAATCCGGAACGAGCCGATTATGGCTCTTAGGATGCGTGAACCTTAATTATAGCCTAAAAATAGCATATTTTCTTTTTATAGCCTTCTGAATGCATATTTTTGCCGCCACCACACTTGCTTCTCGCACCCGCCCATCCCCAAGCGCTCATGATCCCGCCTGAGCAGATTCTCTTTCTCAGCCTGCTCTTCGCCCACCTCCTCGCGGATTTCGGCCTGCAAAGCGCGAAAGACGTCCGCGACAAAGCCAAGCCCGCCGTTTTCGCCAAACACATCGCGTGGGTCACGGTGCTGGCGTGGATCTTCAGCGGTGATTGGCTCAACCTGTGGATACCGCTCATCATCGGTGCCACGCACGCCGCCTTCGACGCCCTCAAAAAGACTGCCGCATCCACCGGATACAACGAAAAACGGCTCTTCTTCGCCGACCAAGCCGCACACATCGCCGTGCTCGCCGGTGTGGCATGGTGGGCGGCGTCCCCGGAGCACGTCCACTTTTGGGTCGATACCGCCGGTCCGCTCTACATCAACGCCGTGCTCATCGGCTGCGGCTTCCTCCTCGCCGTCTTCGCCGGAGGCGTCCTCATCGGCATGGCGACCGACGGGTTTATGCAACAGATCCGCGCAGAAAAGGAATCAAGACCTTCTTCAGCCGCAGAGACTCCCCCTTCTCGCGAAGGGCTCGCCCACGGCGGCAAAATCATCGGCTGGCTGGAGCGCGCGCTCATCTTTTTCTTTGTCCTCATCGGCAAGCCCGAAGCCGTCGCCTTCCTCATCGCCGCCAAGTCCGTCTTCCGCTTCGGCGAACTCACAAAAGATTCCCGCAAAGAAGCCGAATACATCCTCATCGGCACACTCATGAGTTTCGGCTGGGCCATCCCCGTCGCATGGCTCACGCGCTACCTGCTGCACGGATAATCCTACATTGTTAGAACAACCGCCTCCGGAGTTTGGATTGCCGCCGATATGGCGTTCGATGAGACCTCCCTGCTCAGCATCGGTCCCCGCGCTACAGGAAAACGAGAACCCGTCCGCGCGGGAATGTACACCATGACGCGAATCTCCAGCCGGACTGCTGCACCCGACTGACGCCCCGGACCATTTCGGGCGACAAAGGAATGCCTGCGCAACACCCGCGCAACCGGCGTCGCCGGCCCGAATACATTTTCTCAAAGTTATTTAATGGTTGCAATGCGTCTCCGGAATGTGCCATGCACGAAGCTCATGAATTCATTACCCGTCGCATTCTGTATATTTCCTGAAGAAAAATCTTGTGTTCTGTCTGCGGATGCTCCATGGTTGCCTGATCATGGGAGAAATCAGAATAAAACGTGAGGACGGGCCGGCGGTTTATCATGTGACATCGCGGGTGATTCAGAAGCGTCGGTTACTGTTGGAGGGTCAGCGGGAGGTATGGGTCGCGGCGCTTCACCGCGCGGCGGAGTTCAGCGGAGTGGAGGTGATCACCTACTGTGTGCTGGAGACGCACTTTCATATTCTGGTGCGCATCGATCCGGCCACCCGGCAGTGCGACGATGCCACCTTGGTGCGGCGCTACCGCGCGCTCTACGGGACTTCGCGCGCGCAGTGGAGCGGGCTGAACGCGGAGGAGCTGAAGCACGCGCTCACCAACGATCCGCCGGAGGTGGCGGAGGCCCTGCGGGAGCGGTTGCGCCGGCGCATGGGGGACGTCTCGGAGTTCATGCGCACACTGCGGCAGCGCTACACGCGCTGGTTCAATCTCGCGCACGGGACGGCGGGGACACTGTGGGCGGAGCGCTTCGGCAGTGTGCTTGTGCAGGACACGCCGTGGCTGGTGGGGCTGATCGCGGCCTACATCGACTTGAACGCGGTGCGCGCGGGCCTTGCGGATTTGCCGGAAAACTACCGCTGGTGCGGCTACACGGAAGCGCTCGCGGGGAGCGAGTCGCTCTGCCGCGCGCTCGCCGCGTGCTTTCCGGCGGCGAAAGACCCGGCGGAAGCCCTCGCGTGCTACCGTCTGCTGATGTTCGGAAAGGGGGCGGGGGCGAAGGGCGACGGCACGGGCGCG
>SKLD01000339.1 GCA_007123395.1 Opitutales bacterium | reverse complement strand
CGGGTGATGGGATCCAATCCGTCAACACGCCGCGGCGATCAACTGCCGGTGGAAACAGTGACACAGCGCGAAGCGATGGAGTTTTGCGAGCGGCTGGGCTGGATCCTCGCACGCCCGGTGCGTTTGCCCACCCGCGGGGAATTCGAGGCCGCCGTCGGTTCCATGCGCGGTGTCGACGTCAACCGCATCGCGTGGAACAGCCAGAACTCCGACCGCGAGACGCAGCCGGTGGGCACTCGCGAGATGAACGAGCACGGGTTCCATGATCTCCTCGGCAACGTCGCCGAGTGGACCGGCGAGACCAATCCCGTCAATCCCGCCGAAGGCATCGTCGTGGGCGGTTCCGTGCGCGACAATCCTCTCCGCCTCAACCGGATGCCTGTGGAATACCACGGCCGCAACGACCGCACGCGCATCATCGGCTTCCGCTTCGTCGTGGACATGGAGTCCGCTCCGGAGCCCATTATCGACGAAGAGTCCGTTCTTGCCGCCGATGACGACGCCTGAGCATTCGCCGGGTGATCCGCCGGAGCCGCCGCCCGATGAGGAGACCCTCCGCCGCGCGCGGCGCGATTACGCGCTCATCGTTGTCGCCGCGTTCATCTTTTTGCTCCTGCCGCTCATCGTGCTGGCGTGGTATGTGAAGGGGTGAGGGCTCGGGTGTGAAGGGAGGACGAAGGGTGGTGCGGCGTCACCGGGCCGGTCGATAGCAACGGTTCCGTTTTCGTCGGGGGCCAAGGCCGCCCGACTACGATGAGACGCGTGGCGCCATTGGTGTCGGTCGGGTTGCCGTCCGGCTTTGGTGCGCGGGAACGGCGGGGTCGGGGACGCGTTTGGCGTGGGCGGGTTTGGGCCGTTGTTGGGGGCGGTCCCGGTGCTGGCTTGGTGCGGACACAAGGTCTCGCACCTACTGTGGCGGGACCTTGTTGGCAGGGCTGTGTCCGGTGAGTCGCTGAGGGGGCTGCGGTTGGAGGCCTTCGCTGCCTTTTGTTTGTGGTTGCGGATTCGGCGACGGTAGCCGTAGTAACATTCCGGCGCAATTACAGTCGATGAGCCCCCGTTGCGGGCGAGTCAGACCTTCGTCAATCGCAAGAAAATGGAAACCTTGGGCATAATCTACATCTTGGTAGGTGTCGGCTACGTGGTTTATGTTTTTTTCCGATACGGGACATCAGAACTTCCGTTTTTTGCGGCAGACGGATTGGGTCTCATCCTTCTTTTCCTGACACTGTTCGTTGTCGTAGCAATTTGGCCGGTTTGTCTTATCTTGGAAGTATTTGGCAGAAATGAGTTTAAAAGCCAAACGAAGATCAATCTTTCAAGAAAGGAGCAGAAGGGAAACGGGAGCGATCATCCGATCGGGAGTGGGCTCGCTATAACAGACTTTATGCCTTCCGGTCGGTTCAAGATGGATGGAGGTGTTTTCGAAGGGCGGTGTTCTTCCGGGATCATCAGAAAGGGCACAAGGCTCGTTGTCGTCGGAAAGGACGGATTTCAGTTCCTCGTCGTCCCCGAAGATGAGAGAGGATAGCGGCTTTCGGGCCATGCGGGCGGCGTCGCTTCTTTTGCGGCCATGGCGAGAAGAAGAGAAAGAGGAAGAAGCAGAGGGAGATTATTTGGTGACAGGGCGGAGGTAGCGGAGGGCGCGGCGGCCGAGGCGGCGGGCGACGAGGCCGTTGACGGTGCCTTCGGCGACGCGCGCGCCGATGAGTTTGCCGGAAGCGCGGGCGAGGTTGTTGGAGAGAAAGCCCGACATTTCCTCGGCGCCGCTTTCGAGGACCTCTTGGGCTTGGCTGGCGACGTAGGTCTGGAAGATGACAAGGCCGAGGAGGAGCGCGATCTGCCCGCGGTGGATGCGCCGGTTGTAGAGCAGGGCGAGGTCATGCAGCATGCGGCTGGTGTTGTAGAGGACGGCCAGCGCGTCGATGAGGGGGAAGGGCGAAATGGCGGTCTTGAGGCCGATGATCTTGGTGTAGTGCCAGATCCGTTCGTTGGCGACGGCGTCGAGCGGGCGCAGGACGCCTTCGTGCAGGTCGGCAAGCCAGCGGGAGGATTCGACGGGGGCGGGGTCGGTAAGGGCGCGGGCGGCGGCGAGGACGGCTGTGGGCGGCTGCGGCGCCTTGGCAGGCCAGAAGACCGACCATTCCGTCTCGAGGCGGGCGCGGTCGTCGCGGAGCCCCCGGACATAGGGCATGAGGGCTTCGCGCGCGATGGCGGCGTCGCTGTCGGAAGGCCGGTCTGCCTCGGCGAGGGGGGCGGGTAGCGTGATCTGCGGGAGGGAGCGGAGCCGCCACCACAGGCGGATTCCCTGCAGGACGACGCGGATGAGGAGGAGGGTGAAGAGTGCGAGCAGTATCCAGAAAGGGATTTGCAGGGCTAGGGGCAGGGTCTCGAGGCGCAAGTAGAGGTCGACGGCCACGACGTAGGCCATGAGGCCGGTGAAGAGCACGAGGAGGGCGACGAGGAGCACGGCGCCCCGGCCCCACCGCAGCGCGCGGTGCAGGGCGCCGCGTAGGTTGTCCTCGGTGCCGGCGAGTTCGCCGCCGATTTCGCCCGGATCGCGGAGTTCGACCTCGGCGGCGTGGAAGGCGGCGCGCTCCCCGGCGTCGAGCGGGCGCGAGGAGCGGCTGGGGCGCGAGGGATTGTTGTAGCCGGTGTCGCCTTCGCGTGTCGTGGTTTCCTTGGTCATGGGAGGAGAAATTGAAAGAGAGTGTCGAGACCGGCTTGCGCGGGCGGACGGCGGCGGTTGGGCGAGAGGCGGGGGAGGACGTCCTCGAAGCTGTATTCGGCGGGGTTCCAGTCATCCGGCCACGCGGGGGGCAGGCGGGAGACATCGTAGTCGTGGGGATGCCGGTCTTCCGGGGCGGCGCCGGCCTCGCCCGCAGGGATGCCGCGGAGGCGGTCGTCATGGGACTCCGTGGCACGCACGGCGGCGCAGGTGAAGAGTTCGATACGCGCGGAGGCACCGGCGTTGCGCAGGACAGGAGCGGCCAGCTCGCGCAGAAGGTGCTTCAGGCGGTCGGTATCGGACGGGTGGATACGGTCGGCCTGGGTGGCGGCAAGGGCGACGCGGCGGACGCCGCCGGGCCGCCAGTCCTCGCGCAGGAGGAGCGGCAGGACGCGGTTGCCGAGGGCACGGGCGGAGCGGGTGATGAGATTGGAATCCGCAAAGCACCCGGCGAGGACGTTTTGCAGCAGGTCGGCGGTGTCGTTGAGCGCGCCCACGCCGCTTTGCAGGATTTCGGGGATGTTCGCGAGAAAGGCGATACGGTCGCAGCGTTTGAGGGCGGCGAAGAGGGGCTCGACGAGTTCGCGGCGGTAGGCGTCGTAGTTTTCCGAATACACACGTGCGATCTCCGGATGGCGGCGCTGCTCTACATTGTCGAGGGGAGCGAAAGGACGTTCTGCGTCGAGACCGCACAACCGTTGCGCGGCGAGCGTTTCCGGGTCAAGCCCGCGCGGCGGTGAGTCGCCCTCCGGACCGAGCGCGAAGGCGGAGGGGGAGATAAGGACGCGGTAGTCCGCGATCATGGCGGCGAGGAGCCTTTTGTAGGAGCGGGCGACACTCTCCGCTGTGGCGTCCGGATCTATACGCGCCTTGCGGAAGGCGGCGACGGCCTTACCGTGCGCGGCGCTGGCGAGGAGGGTGCGTTCCATCGTGTCCGACCATTCGCTGAAGGAACGCCCTGCCATGGCAGCGTCGGCAAACCGTTCGCCGGGGAAGTCGAGAAAGGTAAGGAGCAACGGCACGCGCAGCCCGAAGGGACCGGCATTGACACTCATACGCACGCGGATCTGGTAGGCGTCGCGGGTTTTGCGCGGCCATGCCGCGGCCTCCGTCAATTGGGCGCGGAAGGCTTCGTAGGGAAAACGCGCAGGGGGCTCGGGCAGCGGTTCCTCGGCGAAATCGCGCAAGTCGAGGGAGTTCTTTTGGAAAAGACCGTTGTCCGTCAGCCGGAAGCGCCGGACGTCGAAATGGCGCAGGTGGTCGAGAAGCGAGGTAAGGAGGACGGACTTACCCGCACGGCTTCCGCCCACAATGCCGATGCGGGCGGCGCGCTCAAAGGGATTGCCGGGACGCAAATCGCGGAGGAAATCCGCCACGTCGCGGGCCGTTTCGGGTCGCGTGCTCATCGTTCCGCGCATTTGATCCTGCCGTGCCTCGAAAGACAACGGTATTCCAAGCCGGTTCGCAACGGTGCGGCGACTCCGGCGGATAATCGCTACAGTCGCGCTTCCGCCGGTCGCCAGCCAAGGTTTGCCTCGATTTCGTCGAGGTGAAAAAGACTGCCGATGGCGTCGAGGTCGCGTTTGTGCGGGACGCCGGGAAAGTGGCGGCGGGCGATTTCCGAAGGAAGGAGGGCGTGCAGCCTTCCGCTCGGGTGCGCGGGCATATAGCAGCGGTAACCGCACGGAGCGCGCAGGAGAGCGGCTTCGATGAGCGAGGCGGCGTCTTCAAAGCGCAGAAAGGAGAGTCCTTCGTCGGGATTGGCGCTTCCCGCGAGCCGGGAGTGGATGGATTTGCCGTCTTCTCGCGCACGCAGGCCATCGATTATTTCCTGCGAGACGAGCCAAGGAAAGCGAAAGGCGACACTGTGCAAGCCGTGCATGCGGGTGTAGTAGGCGAGGGCTGTTTCGCCCGCCTGTTTGCTGAGCGCGTAGGTGTTGCCGGGGCAGGGCGGCAGTTCACCGTCGAACGGCAGGTGCGGGAGGACGCTGGGGGCGTCATCGCCGAGTTTGCGCGTTCCGCTGACGACTTGGACGGAGCTGGCAAAGACGATCCGGCGCACTTCCGATTCCGCGGCAGCATGGAAGACGTGAATGTTAGCCGCTGTGTTGAGCGTGTAGGTCGTCTGCGCGTCGGTGCGGCCGGCGTTCGGAATGTTGCCGAGTTGGACGATGGCCTCCATGCCCTCCACCAGCGCATAAGCTGCCTCCCGCACGGCGAGATCGGCGACGACAAAGGGCATGGGTAGGGAAGGATCACGCATGCGGTCCGTCGCAAGGACTTCATGGCCCGCTTCATGCAGGTGTCGGCAAACGACCGTGCCGAGGCGGCCCGCCGCTCCGGTGACGAGAATTTTCATAGTCTTTGGTGTCGGGGGGTGAAATCAGCCCAAGCTAGGCACTGGGATCGCACTCGACAAGAGCAACCTGTAACGGCTCGAGTGTCACCGGACCCTCGAAGCGTTTGCCCGAGAGGCGGTCGGTGCCCGCTCGCGCCAGTGCCACAGCGGCCGATGCCTCGCTGATGTTTACGATGCCGTAGCCGGTGGCGGTCCCGTTGCGGGCGGCGCGGGGCACGACGATGACGGACGGATCGCCGCCGGCGGCGGGAAGCACCCCCGCGTCTTCCGCGAGCATGCGGAAGAGGCGCATGTAGGCCGCCGCTCCGGTGAAGGTGCCGCAGGTGATGACGCGGCCCGCGCCGAAACGGTGGTCGATGACGGCGGGCTGCCCGTCGCCGTAGCCGCCTCTGTAGCGGGCGAGCACGGCGGCCTCCCGCTGGACAAAGGCCTCGCCCCAGATTTTCGGCTGCGCGGCGGGGAAGTCCGGGCCCTCCACGGTCGTGCGCTCCTCCATCCATTTGTGGGGAAATCCGTAGAGCGAGTCCGCGCCCATGAGGTCTTCGAGCCCGCCGTAGACACGGTCCCTCCACAGCGTATATTCTTCGGTGCGCGTGTGCACCATGGGGCCGAGGAAGAGGCGACCGCCCGCCTCGACCCACCGGCGCAGCTTGTCCGCCGTGCCTTCTTTCATGAAGTGAAGGAGCGGCACGACGAGCACGCGGTAGGCGGAGAGATCGGCCTCCTCGGGAATCGCATCGCGGTGGAAGTGGCTCTCTACCAAGGGCAGGTGAAAGTCGTCGCGCCAGAGCTTGTTGTAGACGACGCCGTCGTCATGCGGGTCGATGCTCAGGGCCCATGCGGTCTCGTTGCTGTAGAGCACGGCGGTCTCGGCGGGGGCGGGCGGATGGGCACGCAGCCACGCCTCGTGGTCCGCCACTTCGGCGGCGAGGCGGCGGTGCGCCTCGACCCCCGGACGCCAGCCGCCCGTGGCGGTGACGAGCGTTCCGTGCAGCATTTCCTGGCCCGCCCAGTGCTGCCGCCACTGCCAGTAGAGGATCATGGATCCGCCCATGAGGAGCGACAGCCAACTGAAGGCGCGGATCCCGTCGCCGTGCATGTGGATGTTCCAGATGCGCCCGCCCGCACTCCAGCTCGGCGCCGTCTCCAGTAGCCAATACGGGCGGGCCTTTTCCGCCCGCATGCGGTCGAAGGTGTAGAGAGTCCACGGGTAGTGCGCGAGGTCCTTGTAGCAACTCGTGCCCACCGCATCGAGGACACGGTTGTGCTGGTACCAATGCATGCCGGGATTTTCCGTCATGTTGGAGGTGATCGGGCAATCGCTGTACTCGCGGAGGATGCGGCACTGTGTGTCGATGAACTCGGTCCAGCCATTGTTCTGAAAGCGGGCCTGCGCCATGAGCAGCGAGGGATGGTGCCGCTCCGGCACTTCGATGCTGCCCACCCGGCTCTCCACCATCGGAATCTGCCCGAAGTGGTCGTAGGCTTGGCTCCAGAAGTGCAGACCCCATGCCTCATTGAGCGCTTCAATGGTGCCGTAGCGCGCCTCCAGCCACTTGTGAAAGAGTGCGCGGGTCTCCGTGCCGTAGTCCGCCCCCGACATTTCGTTGTCGATCTGCCACGAGTGGACTGCCGGGTGGTCGCCGAGGTTTTCCGCCATGGCACGGACAATCCGCGCGCAGTGTGCGCGGTAGACGCGACTGTGGTGATTGTAGTGCTTGCGCTTGCCGTGGACCGCCCGTCGACCGTCGGGGTGCGTCTGCAGCACCTCCGCATACGTCTCCGTGAGCCATGCGGGCGGGGCCGCCGTAGGCGTGCCGATCATCACCGCAATGCCCGCCCCGTGGCAGAGGTCCAGCACCTCCCGCGCCCAGGCGAAGTCGAAGACGCCTTCCTCCGGCTCAAAGCGCTTCCATGCAAACTCGAAAAGCCGCACGATACGAAAGCCCAGCTCGCGCATGCGCGCGATGTCCTTGGGCCACTCCGCCGCATCCCACATCTCGGGATACCAGCTTGCGCCGATAAGGATGGGCTCGTCGAGGGGGACGGGAGGCGGGGCGGGTGCAGTCTCACGGGTCATAGCCAAACAGTTTACCTGTCCCGCACGCCCGCGTCTCTACCATGCTGCGGAGTGTTTGCGACGATTTGCGTCGGAGGGGGGAGGGCGGCAAGAGAAAGGAGGTGAAGGATCACCGCAATCCAAGGCGGACTGCGCCCGCACCAAGTGACATCGAGACATCACCCTTCGCGGGTGCGGGATGCGGGTGGAAACCCTTACAATCGTCGCCGCCGCAGAAGAAGGAGCGCCGCGCCCCCGGCGAGCAACACGGCAAATTGCGCCGGTTCCGGGATAGCGGGTAGAGAGTATTCTTCGAGGAACGCGGTGATCTCGGAGGTATAGTTGCCGACATAGGTGAAGCCGGTTCCAGACTGATTGCCTCCATATGTGAACCAGTTGGTTCCGACAACGAGCAAGCCACCGTTTATGCTCACCATCATCGGACCTCCGGAATCCCCGACTTCGAGAATTGTCTCGAAGTCTACGTAGTTGCTGTCAGTGGGTTCATTGTAGTCGGCTGCGAAGGCAACATCGACAGTTCCGGCAATGTCGCCGTCACCCAAAGTAGCAATCTCTTGTTCCGTGAAGAACCGATCTAAGACGTTTTTCCCTACCGCGATATTTTGACTTCGAGG
>SKLD01000377.1 GCA_007123395.1 Opitutales bacterium | reverse complement strand
GCGGCGGCGATGGTAAGAATAACGCCGGGGTTCCCTCCGTGGACGCAATCCTTGCCCGCGCCCGGCCGCGGGTGGACAAAGCTTTGCGCCGTCGGGAATCCGAGATTATCGAGCGTGAGCGAGCCCTTCTCGAGGCGGAGAAACGCGCACAGGAAGAACTCCGCACGCTGCGCGAACAGGGTTTCCGTCTTACCGAGCGCGAGCGCGAGTGCTCCGAACGGGAGATGTTGCTCGATATCCGCGAAAACAATGTCGCCATGCGCGAGAGTCTACTCTCAACCGATGGTGACAACGCGGACGACGGAAGCGGCATGCCCCTACGCCGCTACGAATCTCTCCGCGGAAAACTCGAATCCCGCGAACGAGAACTGCGCCTTTTCGCAGAGAAACTCGACCGGCGCGAGAAGGCGCTCGCGGAGCGCGAGGAGTCGCTTAACGCGGCGGGTGAAGCCGACGTGTCGGCTGACGCGCAAACGGAAGTTGCGGGCGAGCTTGAGGAGCGGCTAGCGGAGCTGCAGGAGCGAGAAAAGATGCTCGCCGAGCGCGAAGCCTTCATCGAACAGAGCGAGAACGTCCTCTTCAACCGCGCCCAGGAGTTGCAGGAAATCGAAGCCCAGCTGAGTCATATGACGGACTCCGGCGCGGAGGCATCTTCAGAACGACCGAGAGAAAACGCGGAAAACGGCTAAGCGCGGTAACGCAAACCGGCGCGCCCATCGCCCCGGTCCGACGGATGCAGAACGGACGCCGTCGCTCCCGGCGGAAGACTGCCGCGCCCAGCGGCGAAACACCGCTCAGCGGTGCTGCGCTTCGAAGATGCGCTTCTCCTTCACCTTGTTGGCGGCCTTGCCCACGCGCTCGCGTAGATAATACATGCGCGCGCGCATGGTCACCGACTCGCGGTCGACCTCGACCTTCTCGATATTCGGGCTGTGCACGGGGAAGACACGCTCAACGCCCTCGCCGAAGCTAATACGCCGCACGGTGAAGGACTCGTGGATACCATGACCCTTGCGGGCGATGACGATTCCGGCAAAAACCTGGATACGCTCCTTGTTGCCCTCGCGCACGCGCGTGTGGACACGGACGCCGTCGCCCACTTTGAAGTGGCCGCGGTCGTCCTGAAGCTGCTCTTCGGACAATTCGTTAATGATCGGGTTCATGGCGTGATGAGAATTGGTTGTAAAGGTCTGGTCTACGTTGGCGGGTCCGCTCGATCCGGCGTTCCTTCCGCCAGCGCTCGATCTCCCCGTGATTGCCCGAAAGCAGGGTTTCGGGGACGCGTCTCCCCTCGAACTCCACCGGTCGGGTGTATTGTGGAAAACCGAGCAAGCTGTGATTGAAGCTGTCTTGCGTCAAGGACTTTTCTTCGCCGAGCACACCCGGCACGTAGCGCGCCACACAATCGAGCAACACCGCGGCGGGCAGCGTACCGTTGGTCAGGATGTAGTCGCCGATGCTCACCTCGCGGTCGACGCGGGTTTCGCGGATGCGCTCGTCGATCCCCTCGTAGTGGCCGCTCACGAGCACAAGGTGCGGCAGTTGCGCGAACTCCCGCGCCATCGCGGAGGTCAGGGGCTCGCCGTCGGGCGTCATGTAAAGGACAGTGGCGTTGTCTCCCCGCAGTTCGTCGATCGCGGCAGCGAGCGGCTCCGGCTTCAGCACCATCCCCGCGCCGCCCCCGAAAGGCCGGTCGTCCGTGATGCGCCAGCGGTTGCCCGCCCAGTCGCGAAGGTTGTGCGGACGAATGTCGACGAGTCCGTTGGCCGAAGCACGGCCCACCATACTCTCGGACAGAAAACCCGAGAGCATCTCCGGAAACAAAGTCAGGATGTCGACACGCACAACGGTTTCCTCCGTCCAAAGTGGCCCGCTGCGGACCGGCGCGCCGATAAATCGTGCGGAAAAGTCGCGGCCTTACTCGGCGGCGGCGGTCGCCTCCGCGGGGGCTTCGGCGGCTTCTTTCGCAGCACGGCGGCGCGCCCGCTTGATGAGGGAGCGGGCAGTGTCCGAGGGCTGTGCGCCGACGCCGACCCAGTAGTCAACCCGGTCGAGCTTAAGCACGATCTGCTTGTCCTCTTTCTTGTCTTTGGGCGCGTACGTGCCCACCACTTCCACGAAGCGGCCGTCGCGGCGGGAGCGTGAATCCGCCACCACCATGCGGTAATGCGGGTTGTGGGTCGCCCCCCCGCGCTGCAATCGAATCTTCAAAGCCATGTCTCTTAAGCTGCCGTATGAATGATGAAAACCGGCAAGAGAACGTCCCTGCGCCCACGAAGTCAAGCCCTCGCTCCACCGAATTCCGCCCGTCGTTCCGCCGCCCCTAACACCCTGCGGAAATCGTATGCGGATGGCCTTGCCTCGCGGCGGGTCGCGCGGATAGTCCGGAGAGCATGGGAGACTCCCCCGAAAACGGCGCGTTCGTACACCTGCATTGCCACTCCGACTACTCGCTGCTCGACGGCTGTGCCCGCGTCGACCGCTACATGGAGCGCTGCGCTGAGCTGGGCATGCCCGCCCTCGCCCTCACCGACCACGGCAACCTCTTCGGCACCATCAACTTCTACCGCGCCGCCACCAAAGCCGGCATCAAACCGCTCATCGGCTGCGAGATCTACATCGTCGCCGACCACGCCCAGTCCGAGCGCCCCAAGCGTGACCGCAACCGCAGCGACGACATCGACGATGTCCCCGAAGACGCCCTCGGCCCGGACCAGTTCCCGCCCCACCAGATCCACCACAAGACGCTCATTGCAAAGGATTTCGAGGGCTATCAAAACCTCGTCAAGCTCGTCAGCGACGCCCACGTCAACGGCATGTACTACCGCCCGCGCACCGACCTCGAAAAACTCGCCGCGCACAGCAAGGGCATCATCGGGCTGAGCGGCTGCATCAACGGCGTCGCCGCCCAGCACCTCATCTACAACAATTACGCCAAGGCACGCGAATATACCGCCCGGTTCATCGATATCTTCGGCAAGGACCACTACTTCATCGAGTTGCAGGACCACGGCATGCCCGTGCAGCGCCGCATTATCCCCGGCCTGCTGAAGCTCGCCCGCGAGTTCAAACTGCCCGTCGTCTGCGCCAACGACGTCCACTACGTCTACAAAGAGGACTGGGAGCCCCACGACGCCCTCCTCTGCATCCAGACGGGCAAGATCGTCAAAGACACCGGGCGCATGGTCTACCCCAACCACGAGTTCTACCTCAAGTCGCGCGCGGAGATGCTCGAACGCTTTGCCGAGGTCCCCGAGGCGCTCGACAACACCCTGCGCGTCGCCGAGATGGTCGACCTCAAATTCGAATTCGGGCAGGACCACTACCCCGTCTTCGCGCAGGACGAGACCGTCGTCGCCAAGGTCGATGCCGCCGATTCCGACGAAGCCGCCTTCGACCACATCCTCAACCTCTATGTGCGCGAGAAAAACCGCGTCCTCGAGCGGGACGGCAATGAACCGATAAGCCTCGGCCCCGAAGAGCGCGACGCCTTCAAACGCAACGGGCTCTTTCTCCTGCGCCTCTGCAAAGCCGGCCTGCGCGAACGCTACGGCGTGGACTACGACGCCGAGATGCGCGAAATCCTCGGCGCCGCCGATCCCCTCGCCGAAACCCGCCGCACCCTCACCGATCCGCCCGCGGAGGGCGAGGACGGCTTTACCCGCCGCCTCGTCGAGCAGTTCAACTTCGAGTTGGCGATCATCGTCGGCACCGGCTTTGTCGACTACTTTCTCATCACATGGGACTTTATCGACTGGGCGCGCCGCCGGAGCATCCCCGTCGGCCCAGGCCGCGGCTCCGGCGCGGGCTGTGTCGTCGCTTACGTCCTCAAAATCACCGACATCGAGCCGCTCCGCTTCGGCCTCCTCTTCGAGCGCATGCTCAACCTTGAGCGTGTCTCCCCGCCGGATTTCGACGTCGACTTCTGCATGCGCCGCCGCGACGAGGTCGTCGACTACGTGCGCGGCAAATATGGTGCCGACAAGGTCGCCAACATCATCACCTACGGCACCTTCGGGGCCAAGATGGTCGTGCGCGACCTCGCCCGCGTGCTCGACATCCCCTACGCCGAGGCCAACCGCATCGCCAAGATGGTGCCGGACGACCTCAACATCTCCCTCGACGACGCCGTCGCCAAGTCCCGCGAACTCCAGGCGGAGATGTCCTCCAACCCCGTCGTCAAAGAGATTGTGCGGCAGGGCAAGGTCATCGAGGGCATGGTCCGCAACACCGGCAAACACGCCTGCGGCATCATCATCGGCGACCAGCCGCTCACCAACCTCGTCCCCGTCACCCTCCAGGAAGGCGACCTCACCACCCAATACGCCAAGGGCCCCGTCGAGGACCTCGGCATGCTCAAGGCCGACTTCCTCGGCCTCAAGACGCTCACCGTCATCTCCGACGCGCAGGACCACATCCGCCGCACCACCCCGCACAAGGACTTCGACATCGAGAAAATCCCCCTCGACGACGAAAAAGCCTACGCCCTCCTCAACAGCGGCCGCACCACCGGCGTCTTCCAGCTCGAATCCTCCGGCATGCAGGCCCTCTGCCGCCAGATCGGCCTCAGCAGCTTCGAGGAGATCATCGCCCTCATCGCCCTCTACCGGCCCGGGCCCATGCAGTTCATAGCGCAATACATCGAGGGCAAGCGGGACCCCTCCAAAATCCAGATCCCCCACCCGCTCCTCGAGGAACTCGTCACCGAGACCTACGGCATCCTCGTCTACCAGGAGCAGGTCATGAAGGTCGCCCAGATCATCGCCGGCTTCACCCTCGGACAAGCCGACATTCTCCGGCGCGCCATGGGCAAGAAGATCGCCTCCGTCATGCAGGAGCAGAAGGAGGTCTTCGTCAAAGGCGCGCACGAAACCCAGGGGCTCAACCGGCGGCAGGCCGAGGAGATCTTCGGCATCCTCGAAAAGTTCGCACAATACGGCTTCAACAAGTCGCACTCCGCCGCCTACGCCATGCTCAGCTACCGCACGGCCTACCTCAAGGCAAACTTCCCCGTGCAGTTCATGGCCGGCGTCCTCGGGTGCGAACTCGGCAAGGCCGACAAAGTCGCCCACTTCGTCGAGGAATGCGCCTCCATGGGCGTCTCCGTCTCCGGCCCCGACATCAACGAATCGCGCGAGACCTTCACCCCCGTCCTCGACGGCGGCGAGGGCTCCATCCGCTTCGGGCTCGCTGCCATCAAGGGCGTCGGCGACATCCCCGCCGCCGCCGTCATCGCCGAGCGCGAGAAAAACGGTCCGTTCACCTCTTTCCGCGACTTCGCCACGCGCATCGACAGCAAGGCGGCCAACCGCCGCGTCATGGAAAACCTCATACGCGCCGGTGCCTTCGACACCCTCGGCGACGACCGCGGCGTCCTCCTCGTCAACCTCGACGCCATCCTGCGCGAAATCCAGGACCTCCAGCGCGACGCCGCCATCGGCCAGGCCAATATGTTCGATATGTTCGACGACCCCGGCGCCAACGGTTCCGCCGGTGCTGCCTCCGCCAACGGTGCCGGCCCCGTCCTCGAAGGCCCGCCCATGCCCCTCGCGGAGAAGCTTGCGCACGAACGCGAACTGCTCGGCTTCTACGTCAGCGGCCACCCCATGAACGCCTATCGCGGCATCGCCGAGGCCCTCGACACCTTCCGCAGCAACGAATTCGAAAAACTCGCCCACCGCGACACCTTCCGCCTCTGCGCCGTCATCACCGGCGTCGAAAAGAAAATCTCCCGCAAGGACAACCGCCTCTGGGCCATCCTCCACGTCGCCACCCGCACCCACACCTACAGCGTAAACACCTACGCCGAGACCTTCGACAACTGCAAAGACGTCTGCGCCGAGGGCAACGTTGTCCTCATCGAAGGGCAGGTCATGGTGCGCTCCGACGACGAAGTCCAGCTCAGCGCCAACTCCATCGCCCCCCTCGACCGCGCCCTCGCTGGCCTCGTGCGCGAAATGACCTTCGTCGTCGACGCCAACGGCAAAACCCGCGACTTCCTCGGCCACCTGCGCGACGAACTCGTCCGCCACCCCGGGCAAACTCGCGTCAAACTCGCCCTCCTCATCGAAGGCGACCAAATCCTCGTCGCCGACCTTCCCTCCGCCCTCACATGGACCCCGGAAAAAGACGGCTTCTCCAAACTCCGCGCCCACCCCGCCGTCAAAGACATCCAACTCACCGCGCCCCCCGTCGAAGCCCCCCGCCCCCGCTGGGAACGGGCCCGCAACGGCGGGTGATACACACCGCTACCCAACACCCGTCAAACATAATTAACTCTGAGCTAGTTTAGCGTCAATTTTTATATTAGTGGATAAAAAACCGGGGTAGACGCCACCGTCTAACTGGCTCGCGCACACCGGGGATTGCACCGCGCCGTAAATCGCCGGCCTTATCCGCGCATGCCCGCGTTGAAACCGTCTGTCACGATCACCTATTGTCCGGACGTCCGTGCTCCGCATGAATGGCGCAGGAACTTCTCGACACTTTCGACCGCGACCTCGCGGGTGTGACCCTCCGGCAACGCGTGCGCGACCGGCTCGCACCCGGGCGCGACCTCGGCCACATCGACTGCTCCGACCGGCAAACCCGCGCACGGCGAATAACCTGCATTTCGGACAACGCATTGTCGAGTGCCCCGCTCCCGAGAAGACAGCCGTTGATCGCATGCCAGTCCGAAAAAGGATTTACGCGAACTAAAGATCTGCCTGCGGGCCGGCATCTCGACGCCCTATCCCGCGCTCCGGCCACGTTGGCTTCGGCGTCATCGAAAAACAGAACCCGCCTCCCGGCGTTCCCAACTGCTCCAAAACAGACGCAAAAAAGTCTGTGCCCGGCTTGGCGCAACCAAGATCGCAGGAGCACCGCACATCTGCACAATCAATTCGCAGACGCAGGCCGACGTAATTTGAATTACACCGTCAGCATCGAAAAGGACCGTTTGTATTTTGGACATAGGCGGTGCGGAGTTGAACAGGAGCGCACCCACCGCCACAATGGCAATCATCTGCCCCGGCACCGGTTTCACGGGCAGCGAATGGCCTGCCCGTGGCGCCCGCGCGAAAGAGTGGTGGCGGCCGGGAACCTCCCGATCAAACGCGAGTTGTGCGCGTCAACTTCTGCAAAGAGTATTTCGGATGCCGTAGGATCTACGTTTCAGGTTGGGCGGTGTCTCCGTTCTTTTCTTGGCCGATGGTCGATATACTTCTTCCCTTCGCCGCGGAAAAATAAAGTATCTTGAAGATATTTAGCTTGCGTTTAGCTAGGCGAGTGTCATTTATGACTCTGAAACTGATAAAATTATGGGTGAGATTCGTATCAAACGTGAGGACGGACCGGCGGTGTATCATGTGACATCTCGGGTGATTCAGAAACGGCGCTTGTTGTTGGAGGGTCAGCGGGAGGTGTGGGTGGCGGCGCTGCACCGCGCGGCGGAGTTCAGCGGGGTGGAAGTGATCACATATTGTGTGCTGGAGACGCACTTCCACATTCTTGTGCGCATCGATCCGGCGGCGCGGCAGTGCGACGATGCCACCTTGGTGCAACGCTACCGCGCGCTCTACGGGGCGTCTCGGGCGCAGTGGAGCGGGCTCAACGCGGAGGAGCTGAAGCACGCGCTGGCCAACGATCCGCCGGAGACGGCGGAGGCGCTGCGGGAGCGGCTGCGCCGTCGCATGGGCGACATCTCGGAGTTCATGCGCACCTTGCGGCAGCGCTACACGCGTTGGTTCAATCTCGCGCACGGGACGGCGGGGACGCTGTGGGCGGAGCGCTTCGGCAGCGTGCTCGTGCAGGACACGCCGTGGCTGGT
>SKLD01000086.1 GCA_007123395.1 Opitutales bacterium | reverse complement strand
GTTCACCCGCCCGACGCCGCGGATCGCCCGCGAGACGGTCACTATACTCACCCCCGCCCGTTCTGCGATATCCATCAGACTCGGTTTCTCGCTCATTGTTATTTCTAAAATCGGCTCTTCCCAGGAGACGCAACACCAATCCGTTGCGAGTCTTTCTCGTTTTCGAACGGGCAATGTGTATAAGCGGATTTCGGGGAGGGACTCCGTGTGTCCGGGCGGGGCGGCAGGTGGATCATGATGCCCTATTTGAAATCTTCTCCCGTCGGCCCGACCTCACGGCAATTCTCGACGTGACCACGCCGGGTGCCTGCGGATTGCGGCGGAAACCGAGCCTTGCGCGCTGGGAGGCATTGAGGTCCTGGCCAATCTATAAGTTCCTTGAGCTCAGCTCATTGCCTCAATGGGGAAAAGAGCCCTGGGCCATGAGCATCACCGCAGCCTACATGCTCGCCCTCAAAGGGATGAAACGTAGAATCACGGTGCCTTCGAGGAGCGGTTCGCGCAGTCGGAGGCCGACGCGGGTGAAGGGCGGCGCATCCTCCTGGATACGCTGCTCATTGATATCGAAATCGCCCGGAGACTCCACCTGCATTCGAACCGTCGCGCCGCGGTGGGTAAACTCCAGGGTTTGTGCGTCAATTTTTCTCCACGTGCCGTGGGTCGTCAGACTGGTTTCGTAAGTGGAGGGCTTGTCAAAAGCAAAGTCATCCCTGACTTCGAGCGAGCCCGAACCGACACGGGTGAACTCGAAACTACGCGTGATCTTCAGCAGTCCCGGCACGTCGTAGGCGGCTGTCAGGTCGAGTGAGAACCGGTCGCGTTCAGGCTGGAAATCAGCTTCCAGCACTTTGGCGGCCGCTTCGCGGCCAGGGATTTGCTCGTGGCCGGCCAGTAATGGGACCGGATGGTTGCGCGAGCGGAACGTCTCGAACTTCGTGTAGCGCTGCGGCCCAAAGGTCTCGCTGGTATAGGCGTGAGGTCCACCCACGTCGCCCATCGGCTGGCCTTCGCCTAAGGCGAGGGTGAAGGAACCAACGTCATTGTGATTGTGGTGCTCGGCGTTGTGACCGCCCTTCAGAACCGCGCCGAGCCCGCCGGCAGTGGCTGGACGACAGACGAGCACGCCTGCGTATCGAAAGTAGGAGCGTATCCCGCGTTTGGACACTGCTGTCACTCCCGCGTCCGCAACATTCACGTCTTTTGCCTCGGTGACACCTGGTGCGGGAAATACCCCGAAGTGGTGAAGAGCGCCATGGGTAAGGCGGGGCAGTCTGCCGGATGTCGGCATTTCCAGTCCAAGTCCAAGGCCGAAGGCTTTGTCAAGGTGAGCCATCAGGTGCGGCTCCGCGCGGACTTCAAAGCGGCAGTCGGCAATGGCCGGAAAGACTCCCGGCAACACCTCAATACGCGGGCCAAAGAGGGCGATTTCCCGCACCTTCGGCTCGGAAAAAAGATCCAGATTGCCCGAGGTGGCGGCATGCAGCGAGGCGCGCAACTCCACGAAATGAACAAACCCGTAGTTCCAATAGCCCAAGCCTTCCGAGCAGTAACCGTCGTCGGTGAAGCCGTCAACGAAGTTGCGTACGTAGAACTCGCCGGCAGCGGCCAGGAGTGCCCGCTCCCGCCGGTCCGGAAGGGCGGTAAGCGAGGAACCGACAACACCCGCAAGGCAGACCGCGTTCCAGTTGTGCGTGGCGGTGAGCCACCATTGGCTGGGCCGGCCCGTGCGCAGGGTGGAGAGGACCGGATCCCAAATGCGCTCGCGGAGGACGGCGCGCGTCGTCGTTTGCAATTCTGTATCCAGGCGGTCGCCGAGCAGGTAGAGGGAATGGGCAAGCAAATGGGCAAAACTTGCAGAGTGGAGGTCAACCTTATGCAAAGTACCATGGAAATTCGACAGGTCCCTGTCGTGGGCCGGGAGGGTCCAGCTTGGTTCGGAGAGGTACTCCCGAAGGGCCTGCTCGATGGCAGGGATAAAGCGTCCGCGATTTTCGAGGCACTCGGCCCAAACCAGGGGCGACAGCCGCCTGTGGCGCGCGCTCATCATTGCTTCTCCGCGCGGGCGCAGGCCGGTGCGGCTAAAATCAAGGTAAGCCTCGTCGCACCAGGCCGGAAAGTCACCTTGCAGGAAGGCCTCGGCTTGGGCGATGGTATTTCGGGCGGCGGGAAGCGCCGCGAGGGCATCCCATGCCGCTCGATCCTCCAAAGTTGGCCCAATTCCCGCCGGTTTTTCCGGCAGCCATTCCGTGATCTGCGCAATGCGTCCGGCATCGAGTGGGTCTGCGGTGGCTTCCGGGGACGGCGCAGCACTGAGGGAAAGCGGCGTGGACATGAACCAAAGCACGAGCATGCCCCAAGCGATAAACGTAGGAAGCGCTAACTTTAGTTTACAGGAATCTGGAATCCCCGGCTGATCTGAACAAAGTAGTTGCTGCATCGGATCACAGGGTCGGGAACGGAAAACTCCCGAAACCGCCTGCGAATGACTCCCAACCCTTGTCCGCGGAACCGGAGGCGTAGTAGAAAAAGGACTCCAACTCCTCGGGGGTCGACCAGAACCAGATGAAATACCCGTCCTGCTGGTAATAGGTCCACTGCGTGCCCTCGGGATTCGATACGATGTCGTTCCGCACGTAGCCAATCCAGCCGAGGTCTACGTGATAGACCCACGGAAACGCCTCATAATACACCCAGCCAAGCTGCCGCGATTCCGCCCAACGCTCGTTCGCCGCGCGCAGGTAACCGATGCGCGGATCCCACACCCATGTCCCCACTTCGAGGTCGAGCGGCGGAAACGCGGCATCGGGATCGACGATGTCCGGAATCCCGTCACCGTCCACGTCGGGGAACCCGGAAAGCTCAACGGCGAAAAGAAGCGAGTCGTAATCGACAGAGAGATCCGCCGATTGAAGAGCCCCGTAAAAACGGCCGCCTTCGCGGTAGAGCACGGCTTGGTGAAAGTTATACGTGTCGCCGGCTGCGGTCAGGGCAATCGGCGCCTCCAGAACGAGCGTTTCCGTGTCGACTACGGTGTATCTCACCGTGCCGCTTATTGTCTGGCCGTTGCGCGACAAGCTCAGCGACATCGTTTCCGCCACCGGATCGTATGTCGACACGCCGGAGGCACCGCCGATTGTGGTCTGCGGCGTCTGCGGCCCGAAATCATCCCAGGAGCCCTCCCGTCGGATCACCCCGACAATGGGCGAAGCCACCGAACCCTCCGGCAGCGAAGTCTCCGGAAGCTGCATATACACCGTGCCCACGTCGAGCCGTGTGCCGGCGTCGAGGTTGATCGCCTCGTAGCCGCTCTCGTAGACGTCCGACCCTGCGTCGAGCGCGCGCAGGCCCCGCAGCAGAACATGCGTGGCGTCACCAGCAGCCGTGGAGCCTGCCATCGGCGCGAACCGGAACTCAAGGTCCATGAGCACCGAATCGAAAGAACTCAATGAACGGAACGGCTCGATGCCGGCCGTAAAGGATTGGGCCGCATGCATGGACGGCACAATGAGCATCAACGGGAGGAGTATTTTGGGAACGAACTTCATAATGACTCGATTTAGTATAATACGACCTTACACGGAACGCAGACCACTGCCAGAGAAAAAATCAGCGTTTGATACAACCGTTGCACAGCCCTAATTCAAGAGCTGCCCGCGCATGATAGCCACGCTCACGCTGTAGATAAAGAGCAAGGCGCTGAGGACGAAGATTGCAAGGTTCAACCACTTGCCGAGCATGGCAACGGATTCTCCCTGGAGCCGCCCGTGCCGCCGGTGGATACGCTTGAGCGCCACCACCCCGAAAATGAATCCCGCCAGACCGCAGATTGTCGAAAGACCGCTCGAAATGATCACCTCGCGGAACCGTAAGCTCGTCCAGACGAGCAGGTTGACGAAAAGAAACACCATGCTCGCAAGGGCGAGTTTGGAGAAGCGTTCTTTGTCTCGGTTGCGCGGGCTGCGTTGACGGGAACGCGGTTGTTGAGAGGTTTCGGGAGACATCTGTGAAAAGCATCGAATGAGACCGAACTCACGGCGCGGGGCAAGGCGAATCGACCTGCCTCGGCACCAATTCGGCGGTCGGCGTCACGCCGGATTCCCGCCTCGACTCCACCTTGCCCGCGCCCCTACGCTGCCGCCATGAAAAAAGAGCGTACGCGCGGACCGGTAGCGGCCCGCACACCGCCGACCGTACCGGCGAAGGTCAACGCATCAAGATCCATGTCCCCCCGCCGTCTTTGGTTGATGCGCCTGACCGCGCTCTTCGTCATGCCGGCACTCTTTCTGATTATGCTCGAAGCAGGCCTGCGGCTGTCCGGCTTCGGCCATGCGCCGCAGTTTTTCCTACCAAAAACAATCGGGGACCGGACCTACCTCGAGACCAACGACCGATTCACCTTCCGCTTCTTTCCCCGCGCCCTCGCTCGGTCCGTCGTGCCGCACCGGTTGGAAGTGCCCAATCCGCCGCACACCTACAGAATCCTCCTCTTCGGGGAGTCAGCCGCAAACGGCGATCCCGACGCGGCTTACGGTTTCGGCCGCTTCCTCGAGGTGCTTCTCGGCGAACGGTTCCCGGGCGTCGAATTTGAGGTCGTATGCACGGCCGTAACCGCCGTCAATTCGCACGTAATCCTGCCGATCGCGCGCGGCAGCGCACGTGCGGAGGCGGACCTCTGGCTCATTTATATGGGCAACAACGAGGTAATCGGCCCGTACGGACCAGCCACGGTCTTCGGGAGCCAGTCCCCGCCCCTGCCGCTCGTGCGGGCCGGTGTGGCAGCGCGGGGCACACGCACGGGACAGGCCGTCAAGGTCCTCGCCGAGCGCCTCGCCGGACGCGCGGCAGACGGCACCCCCGCATGGGAGGGAATCAATCTGTTCGCAGAGAATCTTCTTCGCCCGGACGACCCGGCACGGACACCCGTCTACAAGCACTTCCGGCGAAACCTCGACGACATCCTCGACGCAGGCGAACGGGCGGGCATACCCGTCCTCTTGAGCACCGTGGCGACCAACCTTCGGGACTGTGCCCCCTTTGCCTCCCTCCACTCCGGAGGAATGTCCGCCGACCGTCTCGCGGAGTGGACGGCCTACTATGACAGCGGAAAGACCTACGAAGCCGATGGCGCCTACCGCGAAGCGCTCGCGCAGTTTCGCCGGGCGGCCGACATCGACGCCGGATTCGCGGAGCTGCTCTACCGCATGGGCCGGTGCCATGAGGCCCTCGAAGACTTCGAGGAAGCCCGCCGCGCCTACGCCTTGGCACGGGATGCCGATGCCCTCGTCGTCCGCGCCGATTCGACCATCAACCAGATCATCCGCGAGGCCGCCGCACGCCGCGATTCCGTCCGGCTCGTCGATGCGGAGAAACACCTCGGCCTCGCGGGCACCGGGGAAATCCCTGGTCGCAATCTCTTCTTCGAGCACGTCCATTTCACTCCGGTCGGCAACGACCGCATCGCCCGGATCTTCGCCGACGCCGTCCTCGAAGTTCTCCCCACCCGCATCTTGGAGACGGACACCGGCGAATGGCCGGGCCCCGCCACCTGCCAGCGGTTGCTCGCCGTCACCCTCTGGGACCAACACCGGCTCTGGACCGAGATGGCGCAGCGGCAGTCGCAGCCGCCCTTCGCGTCACGCCTCCACAACGAGGCCAACATCGCCTACTGCAAAGCGCGCGCCGCACGCCTCGCCACACAGAAAGACCATCCGCTCAACCGTGTCATCTACGAGAGAGCCCTCGAAGCCAAGCCCGGAGACTACTTCCTCCGCGCCCGCTTCGCCGCCTATCTCCAACTGAACGGACATCTCGACGAAGCCCTCGGGCACCTCCAGTGGATCGCCGACACCTTTCCCAACTTCGTCGGTCCCCATCAGGACCTCGGCGTCAATCTCCTCCTCCTCGGCCGAATGTCCGAAGCCAAAGCCAGCTTCGAGCGCGCCCTCGAGTTGAACCCCGCCTACGAACGCGCCCGCACCGCCCTTGCTTTCATCAATGAGCAATCCCGCTGAGCACCGGCACCGCACCCCGCGTCAATTGATTTGTCACTGAGATAATAATATTTTGCGCAATAAATTTAATTGTGAGCTAAGTTTAACGGGCACACTTTGCCGGACCATATCGTAGAGGGATGGCTGGTGCTGTTGGATCATCTCCCAACCGCCGCCCGGAAACTCGGTCGAGCCAGGCAGCAGGGCATTTGCCCTGATGCCGTGCGCGCCCTCGACCACGGCCAGCTTCTTGGCAAACGCATTCAGGGCTGCTTTCGCGGCGGTGTAGCCAAAGTCTGGCATGGGCGCCGCTTCGATCGCCGACACCGAGGATACGAGTAGTATCGATCCGCCGCCTTCGGCGCGCATCATCGGCAACACCGCCTCCACCAGACGCACGGCACCCATCACGTCGACGTTCAGGCTGGCCTCCCAACTCGCCCGGTCTCCTGCCACGGCCAGCGCCGATGCATTGCTGATGAGAATATCGATCGTTCCGAAGCGCTCGCGGGCTTTGGCCACCAGTGCATCCACACTGGCGTCATCGCCGACATCGCTCGGGACGGCCAGCACTTCCACGCCGGTGGCTTCAAGCGCACGCCTGGTCTCGTCCAGCGTCTCGGCGCCGCGTGCTGCGATTACCAGTCGAGCCCCTTCAGCGGCCAGCCCTTCGGCGATGGCCCGCCCGATACCGCGACTGGCACCGGTGACCAGTGCGACCTTGCCGGCCAGTTCAAGATCCATGGCTTGCTCCTTCCGATTCTTCAGAACTGCCCGTCGTGGACGTCTCTCAGAAAACCCACCAGCTCGGGGGGAAAATACTGCGGATCGTCGTATCGCGCCAGCCGTTCGAGCAATGCAGGCAACGGCCACGCTGTTACAGTCATTCCTGAATCTCAAGCTTCACCAGCGCATCACCGAGCCCGGTCAGGTAGATCGGACCGCCTTCGGTGGTCAGGATCAAGCCGGTGATCAGCCCCGGCAGCGGCGACCACATGTCCGGGCCGAACAGTGCCAGGCGTGACTCGCCGCTTTCGGTCCGGCGTTGCCACTCGACCATGAGACGCTGGTGTTCTGGCGTCTGCGGATAAAAAGCCGTGGACCATCCACCCGAAGCGGGGTTGACGACCAGCAGGGCGTTGGCAATCGGCGAGGCGACCCACAGACGCCCGGCTGCGTCCAGTTCGATGTTGTCCGGGGTCGGCAATTCGGCCACGACGCGGCCTTCGGACAAGCTGCCGTCGGCCACCGACAGCCGGAAGCCGACGATCCGGTTGGCCATGGTCTCGGCGACATAGATCTCGCCGCGCGCCTCGTCGATCGCCACGCCATTGCCGAACGTCAGCCCGGACAGCTTGAGTTCGGCCACCGATGCGGTGCTGCCGTCGGCCGGTGGCGGCAGGCGAAACAGCGCGCCGTCGAGAAATCCGTCATCGACCGCCGCGAACATCCGGGCCTCGGAATCAGGGCCGGCGCGGTTGCGTGTCGACTGGGTGAACCAGATCGCCCCGCTGACGTCGCGCCGGGCCGAGTTGGCGCCGAATTCATGCTGGTGTATCCGCACCACCTGCTCGGTTTCGGTGTTGATGCGGTAGATGGCCCCGGTGAGAATGTCGGCCACCAGCACGTGGATCCCGTCGGGTTCCATGGCCACGCCGTTTGGGCCAGCGCTGCGTTCTGGCGGTTCGTGCACGTAGCCGGCCGCCGCGAAATCACCGAAAGGCCGCTTCGCGCCTTCCGGATCAAGTGCCACCAGACCATACACCTGGTCGGCAATCAATAGCGTGCCGTCGGCCAGCATGACGCCGTCTTCGGGACGGACCAGGGAGCGATCGGCC
>SKLD01000080.1 GCA_007123395.1 Opitutales bacterium | reverse complement strand
GTTTCAGTCGCTTCATTCTCTCACCTGTTGGGTGTTTCGGTTTTATTCTTTCAAGGCTACTTTAGCCGCTGAACCCCAACAGGTTCTATCTTTTTCTTTCGTTTTATTTCACGGATTCAGGAGAGATATTAGATTTTTTGAAAAGAGAGTTATGAGTGAATTTTTCGGAAAATAAATTTACCAGCGAGATACCATTCTCCATGGTAATGCAGCAGGGCCCAACTCAATGCGTCGGGCCGATGCGGTCCGTAGGACGACAAGGAGCCTGCGGGTTTCAAGGTTAGTAGAATAATGAAAGCCGCCTTCGAATGATCAAATTAGGAAAGATGAGGATAAACAATCTTTTCGCGGGGCAGGCTTATTACCATTTTGACGGCGTCACAAACGCGGTCTTCGTGGCGAGGGCCGGAGCGTGAAAGGCTCGCGTTTCTGTCGGGCAAGCGCATGGTGGAATCCATGGATGGTCTAAGTTTTGACGGGATTCCGGACGAAAAATCGCTTGTTGAAACGCTTGTTGACTGGGCGGAGACGTCTTCCGGTTCGGAAGACATGGAGGGGCTCGACCGGATGGCGGAGAAGATACGGGCGGCCTTCGCCGACCTTCCCGGCCACGGCGAACTCGTCGCATTACCTCCGGCGGAGGATCTCGGCGGCGACCCTATCCCAATCGGCGCGGCATACCGGCACCGCTGTCGTCCGGAGGCTCCCATACAGGTGCTTCTCAGCGGGCACATGGACACCGTATACGGGCCGGACCATCCGTTCAAGCGCTGCTCGTTCCCGGAAAGCGGCGTTCTCCGCGGTCCCGGAGTGGCGGATATGAAAGGCGGTCTGCTCGTTATGCGTCACGCCATCGACCTTCTTGAGAACTCGCCACACGCAGAAAACCTCGGATGGGAGGTGTTGATCAACGCCGACGAAGAGACGGGCTCGCTTGGAAGCCTGGGGCTTCTCCGCGAGGCCGCCATGCGCAAGACCGCCGGGCTTGTCTTCGAGAGCGCACTGCCGGACGGTTCGCTTGTGCGCCGACGGAAGGGCACGGGTGTGTTCCGGACTGTTGCGCGCGGCCGCTCGGCCCATACCGGCCGGGATTTCGCGGAAGGACGTAATGCCATCATCGCCCTCTCCGCCTTCCTCGTGCGCCTGCACGGCCTTAATGACACTGTGCCGGGAGCCATCGTTAACGTTGGTCGCGCACGCGGCGGGCGGGCACCGAACGTCGTGCCCGACTTCGCCGAGGCTTACGTCAACATCCGCGTTTCGTGCGAGGAGCAACTCGGCTTACTCGACGAGCGGATCCGAGCGCTCCTCAAAAGTGCGAACGAAGAAGACGGCATCCGCATTGAGTGGCACGGAAAGATGGCACGACCCCCGAAGCATGAAACCCCGGCCACAGAACGGCTGTATGAATGGTATGCGGGGATTGCCCGCGAGCATAGTATCCCCTGCGATCAGCGCGACACCGGCGGCGCTTCAGACGGCAACATATTTGCCGCCGAGGGTCTGCCCCACCTCGACGGCGTGGGCGTGCGCGGCGGACGCATCCACAGCGAAGAGGAATTCGTGCTCATCCCGAGCCTGCGCGAGCGCATCACGCTTGCCGGAGCGTTCCTCCACCGCCTTGCCGCCCCGGAAACAGAGTTTTCTCCCGAACAGTTCCATGTCTTCCACTCATGAGACCGAACGACACCGAGGAAGCGGCATGTCCATTTGTCTTTCGTCCTGCGCGGGAGTCCGACCTTGCGGGCCTAACCGACCTTGTCGAACGCATCGCCGACGGTCTTACCTCCCTGCCGGACAATCCTGATTTTCTTGAAAACAAGATCCATGAATCAATCCGCTCGTTTTATCCAAAGGTCACCACGCCCGGCCCGGAGCGATATCTATTTGTCCTCGAGGAAACCGCCACGGGCCGCGTCGTAGGGACATCCGGTATAATTGCCCGTGTCGGCGGATTTGACCCCTTCTACACGTATGAGACCCGCACCGAAGCGCAGGTCTACGCACCGCTTGGCATCGACTCGCGGACACCCGTACTCCATCTGAAGAAGAGTCACAAAGGCCCCTCCGAGATTTCCAGCCTCTTCCTGCATCCGGAACACCGCCGCGCCGGGTGGGGCAAGACGCTTTCGCTTGCCCGGTTTCTTTTCATGCGGCAGCGACCGGAGCGATTCGAAACGAGCGTCATTGCCGAACTGCGCGGCTACATCGGCCCGGACGGCAGATCGCCGTTCTGGGAGGCGGTTGGCGCGCCCTTTTTCCGAAAAGACTACTACACCGCCGATATCCTCAGCGGACTGGGCGAAAAGGCGTTCATCGAGGCGCTGATGCCCAAGCATCCGATCTACGTCTGCCTCCTGCCCGAAGCCGCGCGCAATGTCATCGGACTCGTCCACCCCGATTCCCTCGCGGCCCGCCGTCTCCTTGAGAGCGAAGGCTTCGACACGACAAACGAGGTCGACATCTTCGACGCCGGTCCTCTCCTCAAGGCTGAGATTCGCACGCTACGGACGGTCCGTGCCGCACGTGAGGGCATTGTTGTCACCGGGTCGCCGCCGCACCCCGGTCTTCCCCGCAACGGCATCGTCGCCAACACCGCTCTCGACTTCCGAGCCATCGCTGCACGCCTCCCGAGCGATGACCACGGCGAGGTCCCACTTACTCCGGGCGAAGCCGATTTGCTCCAAGTCGCCGACGGCGATACAGTCAATTATGCGCTCTTCCGATCCGCCAGTTGATCCTTCGTTCATTGATTCGCGTGACCCCGTAACCAGCGAAGCCGTCTGGTGCGGGCGGCGCACCGATCCCACGTCGCTCGACGCAATCATCCGGCGGGCGCGCGGCGCTCAGGCGGACTGGCGCAAACGCCCTTTTGCCGACCGCGCCGCACAGGCGCGCGCCTTCGCCCGGATCGTCGGCAAACGCTCGGATGAACTCGCCGCCATAATCAGTGCCGAGAACGGAAAACCCTTCTGGGAAGCCCGCACCGAAGCCGCCACCGTCGCCGCCAAAGTCGATCTGTCCATCCGGGCGCACGACATCCGTTGCCGCGAGTTCGCCGGGGGCGGCGCCGTCACGCGATTCCGCCCGCACGGAGTCGTGGCAGTGCTCGGCCCATTCAACTTCCCCGCCCATCTGCCCAACGGGCACATCGTCCCCGCCCTCCTCGCGGGCAACGCCGTCCTCTTCAAACCCAGCGAAAACACCCCTGGCACCGCCGCCCTCATGGAGGAACTGTGGTGCGAAGCAGGGCTACCGCGCGACTTGCTCCACATTCTCTACGGCGACGGCTCTCTTGGCGCGACGCTGGCCGCCCATCCGGGAATCGACGGTATTTTCTTCACCGGCAGTGAAACGGTGGGTCGCAAACTGCTTCAATCGCAGGCCTCTCATCCCGGCAAAATCCTCGCCCTCGAGATGGGCGGCAACAATCCCCTCGTTGTCGCGGAGTGCGTAGACCCGGTCGCAGCCGCCGTGCTAATTGTGCAGAGTGCCTTTCTCTCCGCCGGGCAAAGGTGTACCTGTGCACGCCGTCTCATTCTCATTGAGAGCGCGTCCACACGCCGTGTCCTCGGCGAAACTGTGCGCACGGCGGCCGCCCTGACCGTCGGCCACCACGGCGTCCGCCCCGAGCCCTTCATGGGGCCGGTCATTTCCAACGACGCCGCCGGGCGCATCCTTTCGGCGCAAGAAAGTCTCCTTAAAGCCGGAGGCATCTCACTGCTGCACGTAGAGCGGTTGCAGGAAGGCACCCCGCTCCTCCGCCCCGGCATGATCGACATGACCAACGCCACGGACCGACCGGACGAAGAAATTTTCGGCCCGCTGCTCCAAGTCATCCGCGTGAAGGATTTCGAAGCCGCTTTGACCGAGGCAAATGACACCCGCTTTGGACTCGCCGCCGGACTCATCGGCGGGAATGCGGCAATGGCGGCGGTTTTCCGTGACAGCGTTCGCGCCGGGATCGTGAATTGGAACCGACCGCTTACGGGCGCGAGTGGTTCGGCTCCCTTCGGAGGCGTCGGCCACAGCGGCAACCACCGACCCTCCGCCTTCTTTGCAGCCGACTACTGCGCCTACCCCGTCGCCTCTATGGAGGACAACCAACCGCGCTTGCCGGAGACGCTGCCTCCCGGTCTTGCGGTGCGGACATAAGGGCGAACGGAAGCGGAGATACACCGGTTCGCCGGCGCCTATCCCCGCGCGCTTTCGTAGAGACGCGCGGCTTGCAGCAAGGTGGTTTCGGCAAAGTGTGGGGCAATGAACTGCACCCCCACGGGCATGCCGGACTGCGTCTTTCCGCAGGGCACGGACAAACAGGGCAGGCCGGCGAGGTTTGCCGAGATGGTGTAGATATCCGCCAAATACATGGAGAGCGGGTCGTCGGTCTTTTCCCCCCGGCGGAAGGCCGGCGTCGGGGCGGTGGGCGTAACGAGGATATCGACGGTCTCAAACGCTTTAATGAAGTCCTCGCGAATGCGTGTGCGCACCTTTTGCGCGCGGAGGTAGTAGGCATCGTAGTATCCGGAGCTGAGGACATACGTACCCAAAATAATCCGGCGCTTCACCTCCGACCCGAACCCTTCGCCCCGGCTACGGAAATAGAGATCTATACCATCGGCGGCACCTTCGGCGCGGTGACCGTAGCGCACGCCGTCGTAGCGGGCGAGATTGGAGGACGCTTCCGCCGTAGCGACAATATAATACACCGGAACGGCATACTCCGTGTGCGGGAGCGAGATTTCGCTGATTTCACAGCCCTGCGCGGCGAGCGTTTCGACCGCCGCACGGACGGACGCTTCGACTTCGGCGTCAAGCCCCTCTCCGAAATACTCCTTCGGCAAGCCCACCCGGAGGGGCCGGTCCGGACCGCGTGCGGCGGCTTCGGCGAAGGACGGCGGTGCCTCGCGCCATGAGGTGGAGTCTCGCACATCCGGTCCGGCAATGGCATCGAGGAGGCAGGCGGCGTCCTCCACGCAGTGCGCCATCGGTCCGATTTGGTCGAGCGAGGAAGCATAGGCCACGAGCCCGTAGCGGGAGACGCGCCCGTAGGTCGGCTTGAGACCGACGACACCGCAGAAGGACGCCGGTTGGCGGATGCTACCGCCCGTGTCGGAGCCGAGGCTCCACGGCACCATGCCCGCCGCCACTGCCGCCGCGCTGCCGCCGGACGATCCGCCGGGCGTGAAGTCGGCATCGACAGGATTGCGTGTTGTCCCGAGAGCGGAGTTCTCCGTCGACGAGCCCATCGCAAACTCGTCCATGTTAAGGCGGCCGAACGGGATAAGCCCGCGCGCGCGCAGGCGCTCCGTGACATGGGCGTCGTAGGGCGCGACAAAAGTCTCCAACATGCGGCTCGCGCAGGTGAGCGGCTCACCCTTGACGGCGATGACGTCTTTCATGCCCACGGGAAGGCCGTCAAACGGTCCGAGGGGCGCGCCGCGCGCGCGGCGTTCATCAGAGGCCCGCGCCGCTTCGAGGATTTTTGCACCGTCGACGCTCAGAAAGGCCCCCACGGCGGGATCGCGCTCCCGCACACGGGCGAGGCAGTCTTCGGCAAGCTGAACAGCGGTGCGCGAGCCGGACACCAATGAAGCGGCCAACTCATGCGCGGAAAGAACAGGATCGGGCGCGGACATGGCTCAGGCGTCTTCCACGACTTTGGGGACGACGACTTGACCGTCACGTCGGGCAGGGGCGTTGGCAAGTGCCTCGTTGACCGTGAAGGCAGGGCCCGGCTCGTCGGCGCGCCAAACGTTGCTCACTTCGTAAGGGTGCGCGCTCGGCTCGACGCCGTCGACGTCGACCTCCTTGAGCTTCTCAAAATACCCGAGCACGTCACCAAGCTGCTTCGCGAAGGTCGCCTTCTCCTCATCCGAGAGGGCGACGCGCGCTAGCCGGGCGACGTAATCGATGTCCATGGCGTTGTCGTTCTTCATGGCTGCGGTTTCCAATGAAACAATGGATCATGCACATCCCCGCCCCTGCCGTTCAACACGAAAGCGCGCAAAGGCGAGTTCGCGCACACGGCGTCGCACCAACTGGGCTGGCGGGTCTTCCCGGCCCCGCGCTCCAAAGCCTTTGCCTTGTCCCGTCCGACAGCAGCGTCCCCCGTCACCGACGAGACAGAGTAGCGTCGACCCCACCAATATACTTGCGGGCACAACATACACCCCCCGCTCCGCATGCGGAGATGCGCTCCTCTTGAGAACGATATCCGGATACGTCGCGCGCATGCTCCGAGAGCGGATCCGCTGCCTTCCAACCGCCGTCCATATGGGAATAATGGTTGTATTTTGTCAGTCCGCATCCCGTAACTGAAATCCCGTCGATACCAGAACCACGATGGCTCCTTCATACCGTGCAGACAGGAAAGCCCGGATCCACGAAAATCAACGGAGGACCAGAAAGCACGCCGGGCAGGTAATTCGCGCGAGGTCCGTCTCCATGGCCACACAGAGCCGCGTTCAGCGTGCGGTCTCCTGCACGCGGGATTCGCGGATGACGGTGACGCGGATGGTGCCGGGATATTGGAGTTCCTCCTCGATGCGGCGGCGGATGTCGCGCGCCAGCTGGCGGGCCTCGGTGTCGTTGACTTCGGCGGGAGAGACGATGACGCGGATTTCGCGTCCGGCCTGGATGGCGTAGACGTCGTTCACGCCGTCGAAGGAGCGGGCGATGCCCTCGAGGTTGCGCACGCGCTGGATGTAGCTGTCGATGCTTTCGGCACGCGCCCCCGGACGCAGCGCGGAAAGGCTGTCGGCGACAATGAGGAGCGGAGCGTAGGGGCTCTCCGGCAGCACTTCCTCATGGTGGGCGGCGATAGCGTTGAGGACGCGGGGGTCTTCCGAGCCGAAGCGTTTGAGAAAGTTGGCCCCCGCCACGGCGTGGCTGCCGGCATATTCCTCATTGAGCACTTTGCCGATGTCGTGAAAAAGGCCGGCGCGTTTCGCGAGTTCGGTGTCAAGTCCCAGCTCGGAGGCGATGAGGGCAGAAAGGTTGGCGACTTCGATGGAGTGATCGAGGGAGTTCTGGTTGTTGGAGAGGCGGTAGCGCAGTTTGCCAACGGCCGCGAGGACTTCCGGAGGCACGCGCGTCAACCGGAGGCGGCGCAGCGCGTCTTCACCGATGTGAATGACGCTTTGCTTCACTTCATCCTCAGCGGCGCGCACCGCCTCTTCGATGGAGGCGGGGTGAATGCGGCCGTCTTTGACGAGGGCCTCGAGAGCGATGCGCGCGACTTCGCGGCGCACAGGATCAAAGGAGGAAATGAGGACGCTGTCGGGCGTCTCGTCAATGAGCAGCGTAGTACCGGTGACCGACTCGAAGGACTTGATGTTGCGCCCTTCCCGACCAATGATGCGCCCCTTCATGTCGTCACTCGGTAGACTGACGATGGTCGCCGTGATGTCGTGCAGCGGGCGCGAGGCGAGGCGCTGCATGGAGGCGAGAAGCGTGCGTTTGGCATTTTCCTCGATCTCCTTTTCCGACTCGCGGAGGATCTCGGAGCGCAGCTCCCGCAACTCTTCGGCGCATTCGTTGCGCACTTCCCGGCGCAGGGCTTCGCGAACGGCGTCAACCGGCATCGTGGAAGCGGCTTCAAGACGTCGGCGGTAGTCCCGCGCGAGGCCGCGGAGTTCCGATTCCCGGGCTTCGAGGGCCTCAAGCTCCTTCTCGTAGCTTTCCCGCTTCTTCTCGAGGGCGTCGCGCTCTTTCTCCGCGTTGAGGAGGGCGGAAAGCGCCTCGTCCTCTTTTTGCTCCAGCTGGGAGCGGCGGTCGTTGAAATCACGCTCCAGCTCGAGGCGCTTCTTTTCATAGTCCAGCTGGACGCGGGAGCGCTCGGCTTCCGCGGCGACCCCGGCCTCCCGGCGGGCAAGAGCCACGCGTTCATCCGCCTCCGCTTCGATCGCGCGTGTACGCCGCCAGAAGTAGAGGGCCGCAACGACTGCAAGGACAACCGCCCCGGCAAGCACCGGGTAGGTCATAAAGTAGAAGTCGCTTGTGTCGCCTAAGAACGGCATGCGCCGGTGGTTCTGTGGGTTCTCCGCACGAGTTGTGTTGGCACGGAAGCAAACTGCTCCGGCTCAGACAGAGTGGTTTCCTCCGGACCGGGCAAGAAAAACCCGCCACGTGCGGGGGATGAAAAGAACGGAGCGGGTGGAACCGTCAAGATTCCGCAAATCTCTCCGCACCGCGCTCATAGAGTGGTGCCGTCGGGAACAACCGCCCCCTTCATCACGATGAGGACGCCGTCGCGCACCATGATATCGCCCTTGTGGAACATGTCGGGTTTACCCTCCGGACTGAGGTGAACGCCGTTGCCGATGCGCGCGTTTTTGTCGATAATAGCGCGTTCGATTCGGCAGTCCTCGCCCACGCCGAGGTGCGGACGGCCGATCCTTTCGTTTTCCGCGATGTCCGCCTCGCTCTCAAACCAGTCGCCGCCCATCATGACAACATCGACCAAGCGCGACCCGCGGCGCACCATGGAACGCACCCCGATAACCGCATGGATGATCTCCGCCTCGCTTACGATGCTGCCGTCGGCAAGGATCGAGCGCTCGAAGCGGCAGGCGTTGATCTTCGAGGCGGGCAGGTAGCGCGCGCGGCTGTAGACCGGGTTGTCGCCGTCAAAAAAATTGAAGGGCGGCAGCGGATCCGTAAGCTGCAGGTTGGCGTTGAAGAACGAATGCACCGTCCCGATGTCTTCCCAGTAACCTTGGTAAATGAAGCCGTTGAGGCGGCGGCGCCCAAGCAACTCGGGGATGACCTCTTTGCCGAAGTCCGCGTAGTCCGTGTCGAGCGCCTCGCGAAGAACTTTGGCGTTGAAGCAATAGATACCCATGTTTGCGAGGACGAAGCGCTCGCCGCCGTCGCCCTTCAGTTCCTCCGCGATGGCGTCCGCAACCGCCAACCCCTCGATCACCGCCGGATCGGTCGGCTTTTCGACAAACTCCTGGATCGTCAGGTCCTCGCCCACCCGCATGAGGCCGAGACCCGCAACCTCAGTGGTTTTCATCGCCTTCGCCGCGATGGTGACTTCCGCCCCGGATTCCCGGTGCTGCGCGATGAGTCCCTGGAAATCCATTTGATAGAGCTGGTCGCCCGAGAGGATGAGGACGAGGTCATCGTCGCCGAGGCCGAAGTGATGGAGGTTTTGGCGCACGGCATCGGCCGTGCCTTGGTACCAGCTATCGCCCCGGATTGTCTGCTCGGCAGAGAGAATGTCGACGAATCCGCCACCGAAGGGATCGAATTTGTAGCTCTCCTGGATGTGCCGGTGCAACGAGGCCGTATTGAACTGCGTGAGCACAAAGATCTGATTGAGACCGGAGTTCACGCAGTTGCTGATCGGGATATCGACGAGCCGATACTTGCCCGCGAGAGGCACCGCCGGTTTGCAGCGCTCGGCGGTAAGCGGGTGCAGACGTGTGCCCCGCCCCCCGCCCATGATGACAGATATGACTTTCGATTTCATTGACCTCCGGTATTTGATTCGCTGTTGGAATGCGGCAAACTATCCTCCCTTGGTTCTAAGCTTGCCTTATGGGGTGCCGTGTGATGCTTTGCAAACCCATTATGTGTGGCATTGTCGGCTATGTTGGAAAGCACAAAGCAGCGGATATTCTCATCGAGGGACTAAAACGTCTCGAATACCGCGGCTACGATTCCGCCGGGCTGGCTCTGCTCGACGAAGGCGGCATCGAGCTTATGAAAAAGACGGGGCGCGTCGATGTCGTGGCCAAGGTCGCCCAGTCCCGTCCGACCACCGCGACCATGGGTATCAGCCACACCCGCTGGGCCACCCACGGCGGCGTCACCGACGGCAACGCCCACCCCCACCTGAGCTGGGACGGCAAAATCGCCCTCGTGCACAACGGCGTCATCGAAAACTACGCCTTTCTCAAGGCGGAACTCGAGGCCAAGGGCGTCACCTTCCGCTCGGAAACCGATACCGAGGTCCTCGCCAATCTCATCGCCTTCTGCTACGATGCGGAGTCCGTAAGCAACGGCGGGGGCTACTCTGCCGCGTTTGTCCAAGCCGTGCGGCAGGCGCTCCTCCAGGTCGAGGGCACCTACGGCATTGCCGCGATGTGCGCCGACGTCCCCGGCGAACTCGTCGGCGCGCGCAAGGGCAGCCCCCTCATCATCGGTGTGGGCAATGGCGAAAACATGATCGGCAGCGATGTCGCGGCCTTCGCCGGACGCACGCAAAACGTCGTTTACCTCAACGACGGCCAAGTCGTCCACCTGCACCGCGGGGATTTTTCGATCACCACCGTCGATTCTCTCTCCATTGATCCCGTCATCAGCAAAATCGACTGGAGCGTCGAGGACGCCGACCTCGGCCACTATCCACACTTTATGCTCAAGGAGATCTTTGAGCAGCCCATGGCTATTGAAAACGCCATGCGCGGGCGCTTCTCCCAAGACGGCAGCACCGCACAATTCGGCGGGCTCAACATCGATCCGCGCGAACTGCGCCAGATCGACCGCATCGTCTTTCTTGGCTGCGGCACCGCGTGGCACTCCTGCCTCGTCGCCGAATACCTCATCGAAAAATTCGCGCGCATCCCCGTCGAGGTTGAATACGCCAGTGAGTTCCGCTACCGCAACGCCCCCCTCGACAAGAACACCCTCGTCTTCACCGTCAGCCAGAGCGGCGAAACCATCGACACCCTAGAGGCCATGCGCGAGGCCATGCGCAAGGGCTACCGCGTCCTGGGCATCACCAATGCCGTTGGCTCCACCATCGCCCGCGAAAACGACGGAGGCATCTACCAGCATAGCGGCCCCGAAATCGGCGTCGCCTCCACCAAGGCCTTCACCGCGCAAGTCCACATCGCCGCCATGCTTGCCCTCTACCTAGGCCGCATGCGCGACATGAGCTTCACCGACGGTCGCCACGTCGTCAGCGCCCTCCAGAAAACTCCCGGACTCATCAGCCAAGTACTCGACCGCGCCGAGGAAATCGAACACATCGCACACAAATACGCCGATAAAAACGACTTTCTCTTCCTCGGGCGGCAACTCATGTTCCCCATCGCCCTCGAAGGCGCCCTCAAACTCAAGGAGATCTCCTATATCCACGCCGAGGGCTACCCCGCCGCCGAGATGAAACACGGCCCCATCGCCCTCATCTGCCCGGATTGTCCGACGGTCGCCTTCGCACCCAAGGGCGAGATCTTCAAGAAGGTTCTCTCCAACATCCAAGAAATCAAGGCGCGAGAGGGACCCGTCATCGCCATAACGAACGCCGGCAAAGAATTTCCTGAGGGCCTCGCTGACGACGTCATCAAGCTCCCCGAGAGCCCCGAAGTCGTGCAGCCTACCCTCTTCACCGTGCCGGTGCAATTGCTCGCCTATTACATCGCCGTCGCCCGCGGTTGCGACGTCGACAAGCCGCGCAACCTCGCCAAATCCGTGACGGTCGAGTGACCGCCCCCATGGCACGCGCCAGCAAAGAATTCCTCTACGGCCTAAACCCCGCCTTCGAAGCCCTCATTGCCGGGCGCCGGCGCTTCCACGGGGCCTACCTCAACGCCGCCACCGCCGGGTCTGGGCGCCTCCGCAAACTAGCCGAGCGCGTCGAAGCCGACGGTATCCCCATCGAGTGGACCGACAAAGGACGCCTCCAGCAGCTCTGTGGATCGCGCGAACACCAGGGCATCGTCCTGCGCACCAGCCTCTACCCCTACACCCCTCACGACGAACTCCTCACCGCGCCCCGCGTTCTCCTCCTCGACAACGTCGAAGATCCCCACAACGTCGGCGCCATCCTCCGCAGCGCCGAAGTCTTCGGCTTCTCCGAGGTCCTCCTGCCCGTCAAGGGCGTCCCCGAGATCTACCCCAGCGTCGTCAAAGTCTCCGCCGGCGCCGTCGAGCACATGCGCATCGCCCGCGACTGCACCGCCAACCGCTACGCCATGCAGGCCCTCGAAAAAGGCTACCACATCGCCGCCCTCGACGCCAAAGGCACCGCCGAACTCCGCGCCTTCGCCGCCGCCCCCCCCGAAAAACTCCTCCTCGTTATCGGCGGCGAAGACCGCGGCGTCGGCCAATACATCCTCAACCACGCCCACACCACCCTCCGCCTCGACCAAGCCGGCCGCATCAATAGCCTCAACGCCTCCGTCGCCGCCGGCATCGCCATGTTCGCCCTCGCCTGATTCTCTGCGCTCTAAATTGCTAAACAAAACAAAATATCTCTGAGCTTTTTAGTTGACTTATCCGAACGACCACTCGAAAACTCAACAACAATCAAACTGGAAGGAGATCGATGGGGGAGATACGTATAAAGTCTGAAAAAATCGCCGTCTATCATGTGACGGCGAGGCTCGTGCACCGGCGGCATCTTTTGTCGGATGTCCACCGGGAGGTATGGGTGGAAGCCCTGCGCCGCGCCGCCGCGTTCAGCGGCGTGGAACTGATTACCTATTGCTGCCTGCAGAACCACTTTCACATCCTCGTGCGCATCGATCCGGCGACCAAGCAATGCTCCGACGCCGAGTTGGTGAGCCGCTTCCAAGCGCTCTACGGAACGGCCCGCGCGCAGTGGTGCGGGCTGGACGCGTCCGGTCTGGAGCATGCGCTGGCGAACGATCCGCCGGACACGGCGGACCGCCTGCGCGGGAAGCTGCGGCGGCGTATGGGCGATGTCTCCGAGTTCATGCGGACCCTACGACAGCGCTACACGAAGTGGTTCAACCGCGCGTCCGAAACCGTGGGCACACTTTGGGCGGAACGCTTTGGGAGTGTGCTGATTGAGGACACCCCGTGGCTTGTCGGCCTTGTGGCGGCCTATATAGACCTAAATCCCGTGCGGGCGGGAATCGCCGCGCTCCCGGAAGATTACCGCTGGAGCGGGTACACCGCAGCCCTCGCAGGCGATACGGGCATACGCCGGGCCCTGGCACAGTGCCATCCGCAGGCATCGGATGAAGACGACGCGCTCGCCCGCTACCGCCTCTTGATGCTGGGCAAGGGCGCCGCCGCAAAGCGCGACGGTTCCGGCGCGCGGATTGATCCGGCATCCCTCTTGGAAGCAGTACGCAAAGGCGGTGAACTGGAGATGCACGAGCTGCTGCGGCTGAAGTTGCGCTTTCTCACGCAGGGGAGAGCCTTGGGCAGTCAACAATGGTTGCGGGAAGGAGCGGGTGCCGCCGCACTCAGCCAAATGAAGAAGCCTCCGGCATGCCCGGCTGTCGGATTGCTGGACGGCACGGACCTTGCCGTAGCCCGTCCAAAGCTGGCAAAGCGATGTGTCGAGGAACCGAAACAAGAGCAACCTATCCACGCTATGCAGCAAACGACCATGGCCAAATAAAGCGCCTGCGGAAGTTCATCGCTTGCCGGTCGACAAAGCGCCCATCCCGCAAGCCATTCCCGCGGCAAGCGCGAGCACGGATGAGCCCAACCGTGCAACGAATTCGGCCGGTTCCTTCCAACCCTACCGGACTGTCTCGCGACAACGTGTGACAGCCTCTCGCAGGCATGGCAGTGAAGCCAGTCACGATTCCACTCGGTTATTTGCTCCCAGCTCGTGGATCACTTCGCGCAGCAGGACCGGCTTTCGCAGCGAAGCAAAGGATCGATGCAATAAATATATCTTCGAGATATTTTTGAGTGCGGGCAAATTGGCTGAGTTCCAACTTCAAAACATTAAAGCGAGGCATTTGGATAGCTGCCGAGCCACTTAACGAGGGGGCAGAAACGCTCCAACTCCTCAATCGCTTCGCCAAGTGCAAGATCGTCGCGGTGGCCCGTCACATCGATGTAGAAGTAGTAGTCCCAGAGCTTCTTCCGGCTCGGACGCGACTCGATCTTGGAGATATTGATTCCCCGCATACTGAAGGGAAAGAGTGCCTTAATGAGCGCACCGGGATTGTTATCGGGTAGCGTAAAGACAAAACTGCTTTTGTCGCGCCCTTCGCCCAGCCGCGGTGTGCCGTGTTTTCCGATCACGAGAAAGCGGGTCACGTTGTCCTGCTCGTCGTTGATGCGCTCTGCCTGCACCGGCATTTCATAGAGAACGGCAGCGATCTTGCTGGCGATGGCGGCGGCTTCAGGGTGCTCCTTGGCGTGCTTGACGGCAGCGGCCGTGCTTGTCGACTCGATCAAATCCGCACCCGGCAGCATGCGCGCGATCCACTGGCGGCACTGCCCAAGGGCGTTGTCCTTGGAATGGATGGAATGGATTTCTTCCAGCGGTGAGTGCGAGATGAGGCAATGGGAGATCTCCAAGTAGATTTGCGCGACGATAGTGAGCCCCGCCTCGACGAGCATATCAAGGGAGCTGATTACCGTTCCCTGTGTCGAGTTCTCGATGGGCACAACACCATACTCAGCATCGCCGCGCCGCACTGTCGTGAAGACGTCGGGCACCGTATCCAACGGCATGTAGGCGCTCGCTTGACCGAAATTCTTGAGGGCCGCCTGATGCGTATAGGTCGCTTCGGGACCGAGGTAGGCGATAGTTGTGGGCCTTTGCTGCTCACGCGCGGCGGAAAAAACCTCGCGGTAGATCGCGCGAAGAGCGGCCTCGGAAAGCAAGCCCTTGGACTGTGCCTTGAGCCGACCGAAAATCTCCTCTTCGCGGGTCGGCACATAAACGGCTGTGCCCGCTTTCAACTTCAGCTTGCCGATATCCCCGGCAAGCCGAACACGCTCATTGAGCAACTCGACAATGGTCGAATCGATGCCGTCGATCTCCTTCCTGAGTGCCTCCAAGTCCATTGACGCAGGGAGATTGGCCACGACACGCGCTGTGACAAGCCGCATTCGCCGAACGGCATGAAGCCGTTGAGCCTATCCCGTTCCCAGACCGTCACATCCCCGCCGCCCGCGAGGAGAGCCGATGCAATACCGCCGCGCACGGCTCCCATCCGTAGCGGTCCGGCACACGGCGCGGGTTTGCCGCCCACCACACGAGTTCTTCGGCCAAGATCGCAGCATCGCCGAACGGTACGACTGAACCATTCTCACGGTGCCGGATCAAATCCTTCGCCCCCACCCTGTCGCTGACGATGCACGGCACGCCCGCTTCCAGAGCCTGCACCACGACCAGCCCGAAGGCTTCCTCCGCCGACGGCAGGACGAGGACCGATGCTTCGGCGAAGGCCCGGCCGAGCGCCGCCTGCGGGACCGCCCCCATGCGGCGAAGCACCCCGCCGCCCCGGTAAGCCGCGAAATCCCCCGCCGTCTCGCCCATCGCAGGACCGTAAAAGCGCACCTCCCAATCGTCCCGGCCGACCAATTCCAGTGCCTTCAGCAGATAGTGAATCCCTTTGCGCAGGCTCAACTGCCCCGCAAAAAACACCGTAAACGGCCCTTCCGGAACCGCCGACGATTTTGGAAACCGTTCGGGATCCGCCCCATAAGGCACCACCCAAATCCGCTCCTCCGCCACACCCTCGCGCAGGAGTTGCTCGCGCACGACAGTAGATGCCACACAATGAAAATCGGCCAGTTCCATCTCCAAGTCGATCCTGCGTAACAGCGCGGCGCTGCGGTCTTCGCGCAGTGGCGGTTCCAGCCCCGCCCGCGCATACTCCGGAGTGATCAGCGCCAACTGCTGGCGCAGCGGGCCGCTCGCGTGGTTCAAGACGGTGCATACCCCGAGCTTCCTTGCCTGTTGGAAAATCCGCAGGCACTGCCCCGGTAAACCGTGAATGAACCCGCAAGGCTCCAGCATCCGCGCCACCCGCCGGTCGAAGCCCGTGTCCTGCCACTGAAAAAGCCGGGAATTGGCGGGGCGGAGCCGCTCCGGCACCCGCTGCAATCCGTAGGTCACGAGCGTGCGAAAACTCGCGGTGCGCATCCGAAAGCCAGGCGGCGGGCGCAGCCGCCATCTGGGGTAGCCCGAATAGTACATCCCGCCGACGCCGCGCGCACGCAGGGCAAGCGCAAGGTCATAGACATGGCATGGGTTTGTCGCGGCAAACGACACCGTGATCTTCGCCCCGTCGCCCGTGGCCGTTGGCTGGTTCTCGATACTCACTCCCGGTCATGGAGAAGCGATTTTCGACGTCCGTGCAAGACCGCAGGCACCACACCGCCACGAATCACGCACACGCCAGCCAGCAGAGTCATCCGCGCGGCACCATTTTGAGAGACTGAGTGGTAATCTACAGGGCCCGCAATGCATGGCAAATAAATAATTCCATACACGATCTTCCGGTATTAATATTTAACTCTGAGCTATATAAAAAGTGGTAGAGTGCTGGGTAATGTAAATTTACGGGTATCATCATCCGTTTATAATTTTATGATGCGGCACGAACTTGTTGTAAGTCCGAGTTTTTTAGACTGGGTGGATGCAGTGCGGCTGCGGTTTTCGCCTCATGCTTTGACGAGTTATTCACATCGCGCAGCTTTAGCATTGCGGCGCTAGCGGGAGCGCCTAGCTCTTATGTTTGATGGTTCTCGGCAATTGTGGACGAAAACTCTTGTGCCTTGTGCTTGCGGTCGCCGGGGCGGTCGTCCACGTCACCGCCATCGCACAGCCGGTGAGTGTGCAAAACGTTCGTTTCGCGCGCGACCGCGCCCCGGGAATGGACGGGCATTGGTTGGAGACGGCCGTGGAATTGCGGGGCGGGCCCTCTGTTGAGGGCGGCGAGGGCCATGCGGCGCGCTTTAACTCGCGCATCGAGGTTATTTTCCAAGCGGCCTATGCCGTCGGCGACGCTACGGCGGCGGGCTATGAGTTCTACCGTTCACGCGCGGAGATCACGGCGCTCGCGCAAAATCAGCGCGTGTTTGTATATTTCTACCTACCACCTGAGATCGTCGACCGCGACCGCTTGCAGCGAGAGCCGTATGCATGGCGGGTGGCTTTATCCGTGGACGGTCAGCCGCTGCCCAATGCGCCTGAACAGTATTCGCGCAATCTCGGGGATCCGCAGGCGGCGCAGAGTTTCCTTCGCCACATGACAGAGAACGCGCCGAAAAACGACGGTGTGCTGCTACCGATTTACCTGACACCGTTTTATCAACGGGAGTCCGGCCGCTTCCGCAACCTGCCCTCGTTCATCCGCCGCGAGCCCACGCCCGCGGCACGAGAGGAGGCAGACCCGTGAGAACCCGGCGGCGGGATGTGCTCTACGCGGGCACAGGGCATGTTGCGTTCGCCCGCATCGACACGGCTTCAGCGCCGCCCCGCATCGAAGCCTTCGCCGCGGTGGAAATCTCCGCCAACACGGATGATCCTCGTGTCTATGCCGGCGCCGTGGCGGCCGCCGTCTCCCGATTAGAGCCCGCCCCCCGACGGGGTGTGCCACTGACGGTTGTCTGCGCGCCCATGCCCCTTCTGGCCAAGGTGGTGGAAGTCCCGCGTGTGGCCACCGCGAAAGCGGCTGAAACGCTGCGGCACGAAGTGCGGCAAGCGGTGCCCTATCCACTAGAGGAAGTGGTCTGGGACCACGCGGTAGTTGCCGACGACGGATTCGAACGCCGGGTGGCGCTCATAGCAGTGCGACGGGAGTGGCCGGAAGGGATTGTCGATGCCCTAAAGTCGGTGGGCCTGCCCCCGGCGGAAATTGCCGCGCTACCCGCCTGCATGGTCAACGCCGCCCGCGCGGCGGAAGGCGGCGGCGACCGTGTATTGATCGACGCCGGACACCGTGCAACGCACCTTGTGTTCGTAGGCAGGGAACACTTTTCGCTACGCACGGCGGCTTTCGGCCACGAGTCGGCGGGAGGGGACCGGGAGGCTTTCGTGCGCCGCCTCGGCGGAGAAATCGCGCGCTCACTTGCAGCGCAGAAGCGCCAAAACAAGGATTACAATCCGGACCGCGCATTCGTCGCGGGTTCGGCACTGGACAACGTGGCCGAGCTGCCCTCGCTTCTCGCCGCACAACTCGGCATTGGCGTGGAACTGCTTCGCGCAGAGGCGGGTGCGGCTGTTGCGGGCGACGGCACTCATGCGGTGATGCTTGGCGCTGTCGCCGAGAGCGGAGCGCCGGGCGGACTGCGCATCAATTTGCTGCCCGGCCCCATGCGTGAGGCCCGTGCCGCACGCCGCCGCATACCCGCGCTTTGCCTTGGGGCCGGCCTTTTTCTTGCGGCAGGTGTCGTCTTCTACGTGGGCGAGCGTTGCGCGGGCCACCAGCTCGCGAAGCACGAAGCCGCACTGCGTGAAGCCGGTTCTCCGATCTATGCCATCGACGCAAAAGTGCGCAAGCTCAGCGAAGAGGCCGACACGCTGGCAGCGGAATTGCATGATATCGGTGCGCTCGCCGGGGGACGGGGCAACTGGCTGCGATTTTTCGCGGATTTACAGGAGCGCCTTCTCGCCGTGGAGGACGTATGGATCGACGGGCTCGAAGTCCGCCGCAGCCCGCCGCCTGTCGACAGAGCGGAAGAATTTGACTACGGGGAAGAGCCCGGCCTGCGTCTGCGCCCCGTGGTCGAGCTAAAGCTCACCGGCCGCATGCTCGACCGCGAAAATCCGCTCAGCCGGGCGAGTCCGGAAATGCGCACACGCGTCGGCGCTCTCATCGACGGCTTCACACTCTCGGAATTTGTTTCAAGCATCGGAGAGCGCCGTTTTGACACCTCGCAACCCGGCATCCTGCGCTTTGAGTTCACCCTTGTGACCGAACCGGAACATCCCCTCTGAGAATGCGTCCGCTCTTACGCCAACCACTCTTCTGGACACTCGTAGCGCTGCCGCTGCTCGGTGCGTGCGTTCTGGCGGCGCTAGGGTTCTCCAAGCGGGCGGAGAACCGGGAAGCACTTCGCCGCACCGCCCAGACCGCGCGTTCGCTCGAAGCCGTGCAAGCTGCTGTGCCGAGTCCGGTCGATACCTCTGTGCACGCTCTTGAAACGGAGATCAGGCGGTTACACGCTCTGCGCGACGACGCCCGCAGCGCCCTCACCTCTGAGCGCGGCCTTGAGCCTACTCCGGACTACCGCGGCCCGGAGGAATTGTTCTTCGAACTCGCGGGATTCACCGAGCGAATGGGAGCGAAGTGCGCGGATAGCGGTGTGCGCGTCCCGGAAGGCACCGGCTTCGGCTTTCGCGATATTTTGGAGCGAGGACGCCTCCGCTTCGATACCGCAGACGCCGCCGCGCGCGTCCCGGCCATGGCGTCGCTTAACCGGCAGCGGCAGGTGCTCGAACACCTGCTCATGCGCCTCGTGGACGCCGAGGCACGGTCCATCCTTCTCGTGCGGCGCGAGTCTGTGGAGTTGGAACCGGCGGCACAACGCCTGCGCGAACCTGAGTTGTTCCGGATCGACCCGCTCGCCTCCGCCCGCGTGCCGGGCGCGGTCGAAACACTCGCCTTTGAGGTGACGTTTGAAGGCCACACCGCCGCTTTGCGCGACTTTCTGACCAACATCGCCTCACCCGAGTTCCCACTTGCCGTGCGCGGCGTCTCCGTCGAACCAGCGACTCCTGAAGCGGACCGGACGGAGCGCCCTGCGGGAACCGGAGGCACCGCGCGCGGACGCGCCCCCACGCCTTTCGAGATATTCGGCACTGCCGCGCCGGACAACGGAGCAAGTGAACCCGCTCCGGCCACCGTCCCGCTCGTACGCGACAATCTTTCGCGTTTCGTCGTGACAATTGAATACTTTGAGGTTATTCCGCGAAACACGGACAAAAGGGAGAACTCGCCGTGAACCGCAACGACGCCCTGTTCTTCGCCATCGGAGCCGCCGCCCTCCTCGCCGCCGGTCTCGCCGCCCTGCTGCGCACCACGCCACCGCCTCTGCCCGCCGCCCCCGCCGAGATTTATCCGCCCGAGCCCCGCGCCGCCGCTGTCCCCGCCGCAGCTACCGCCTCGTGGAATGAACCACCAAGCCAGTCAGCCGGACCCGAGTGGCTGTTCGAAGTCTTCTCTCCTCCCATCATTTACTTCAACCCCGAGCGCAACGCCTTCGACGTCACACCGCCCCGGCGTACCCCGCCGCCGCGGCCCTTTGCCTTATCCCCGGCGCGATTCGAGCGCGGTCTCTACCGACTGCAATACGCCGCTCACGCAGGCTCGGAAGGGCGCTACATCGTCGAATTACGCGACGAGGAGTCCGATGCCTGGCTGCGCGGACGCGTGGGCGAACACGTCGAAGAAGGCAGATTCCGCATCCTTGATTTCTCCGTCGAAAGTATCCGTGTGCCCGGTGCCGACGCCGGTGAGACGGCTTACGTTGTCGAAGTTGTCCGGCTCGAAATCTTCGACGAGCGTGCCAACGAGACCGTGTTCCTCACCCGTGAACCGCGCTACGAAGACTCGTGGAAACTCATCGCCGGAACGCCGGACGGCACCGTCGCACTTAATGAAGGGGGACAATGGCGCGACGGTGACGCTGTCTACACCGTGGAATCTATGGACCCTGCCAACGGCCATGTGCGGGTCACCCGCCGACACGGTGATGATACCGAAGCTGAAAGCCGCGAATTTTCCATCCCGGCGGATCCCTCTGTTCCGGAAGAACCATAAACCAAACGCCTTCTCTCCCATGAACCGTACACGCTGCATCCTTCGTCTTCTTTTCTGCCTTCTCCTTACGCTGTGCCCTGCCGCGCTCGCACAAGCACAGGAGCCTGATCACGTCGCCATGCTCGCGGAGGCGCTGCGCGCCCGCTCCGCCGGCGACCTTGATACAGCCGAGGAAACGCTCGCCCGAATCGCCGCCCTCGCCCCCGGCGACAACAACGTGCGCGCCCTTCTTGAATCCGTGCGCGCGGATATCGCCCGTCGTGAACGCGGCGAGGCACCCCGCTTCCAGACGGTGCCTCCGACCGCATCTCAGGTGCGCACCGGGGAAAATACGCCAACCGACCTCGACCGCCTCGTCCAAGAGGAAAGCGACCGCCTGCTTGCCCGCGCTACAGAAACCGGCGAGCACCGCCAGCCAACACGCCCCAGGACCCGCCGCGACACCGCCGGACTACCCGACATCGAGGAAGTCAGCCCGGGGTTTATCCGCTCGCAGGAACAGATCGCCGAGTTGCTGCGCCGCGGCCGCGCCCAATTCATCGCCGGCGACTACGATGGCGCACGGGAAACCTACGCGCAGGTTGAAGCCCGCGATCCCAACAACGCCGAGGCAAAATACTTTCAGGCGCAAATCGCCCGGCGTGTGCGAGAAGCCGGCGATCTTGACCGCTACAAGACCCGTGAGCAGATGATGGAGGAAGTTGCCCGCGGATGGCAGCGCCCCCAGGTCTTCGACCGCGATTTCACGGCACGCGCCGTCGTCGAAGACCGCGGGCTGCGCGAAAAACTCCAAGAGATTATCCTGCCGCGCGTTAGCTTCGCAGGCGTTCCGCTGAGCCGCGTCATGGACACGCTCTCCGCCCTCTCCGAAGATTACGACCCGGAGGGCGCAGGCGTAAACATGGTGCTCATCGACCCCGCTGGCGTCGATCCCCGTGTTTCCATCACGCTGCGCAACCTCGCGCTTAACCGTGTGCTCGACTTCATTGTTGAATCCGTCGGTTTCGAATACGATGTGCAGAGCGACGCCGTCGTCGTGCGCCAGGGAATGGGGCCGGGCACACGCCTCGAGACGGATTTCTTTCCCATCAGCCGCTCCACCATCATCCGCCTCACCGGTCTGGGAGCGGGTGCTGCCGCCGTGCAGGCAGGACCGGTCGACCCCTTCGCCCCTCCCCCCACGCCGGTTCTGGGCGCTACGGCGGGTGAAGAAGAAACCGCCCTGCGCAACTTCCTCCAGCGCGCCGGCGTGCCCTTCGACACGATCGAAGGAGCCAACCTCGCCCTCGCCGACGGTCAGCTCATTGTCACGCAGACGCCGCGCAACATGGAACGGGTGCGCAATATCCTCCGACGCTACACCGAGGTGAAGCAGGTTGAAATCGAGGCGCGCTTTCTCGAAGTGCAACAAGGCGACCTCGAGGAACTCGGCTTCAACTGGTCCGTTGCCATGGGCGGCTTCCCTCTCTTCGACCCGCAAACCGGCAACCCGATCATCGGCCCCGACGGGCGGCAACTGCGCGGGCACCGTCGGCATTTCGACACGCAGGGACGCCGCTTGAGCGATCCCTTCACCGTTGCAGGCCTTGAAAACCCTCTCTCGATCGTGCTGCCCGATACCCCCGGTGATGACGGCCAGCCCGCCATACCCGGGCGCGAAATCGTCATTCCCCAAGGCGCTCCCATTATCCCGAACAACCTGGACCTCGGCGCCGGCGCGGGAGACTTCGCACGTATTTCCGGAGTCATCGGAACAGCCGATATCGACCTCATCATCCGTGCGCTTGAGCGGAAGACCGGCAATGACCTCATGAGCGCGCCAAAGGTCACTGTGCTCTCCGGCAAAACAGCCGAGATCACCGTCGCACAGGAACTTTTGTATCCATCCAGCTACGACCGCGTCGAGGCACAGGTCGGTCGCGGCGATTCGCAGGCGGGATCGGCGGGGGTTGCGATCACGGCGGGCACACCACAAAACTTCCGTGTGCGCAATGTCGGCGTGGAAATGGAAGTTACACCTACAGTCGAAGACGACAACGCCATCAGTCTGCTCCTGGAACCGCGGGTCACTGAGTTCGAGGGCTTTGTTGAATACGGCGGTACTTCCGTCGCGATCGCCTCCAACACCACCGTCACCGTGCCGAGCGGATTCTACCAGCCCATCTTCAGCGTACGCCGCGTTCGCACAGAAGTCACCATCTGGGACGGCGCCACCGTTGTCATGGGCGGACTCACCCGCGAGCAGGCTGTCTCCATTCACGACAAAGTGCCGGTCCTCGGCGATATTCCGCTCCTCGGCCGCCTCTTCCGCAGCCAAGCCGAAAGCACGCAGAAGCGCAACCTCCTCATCTTCGTCACAGCAAATCTCATCAGCCCCGGCGGTTCGCCCGCGCGCCAGCAGATCAGCTCTGTTGACCCTGGATCGCTCTTCCAGAACCCGACGATTGTCACGCCTGGCGGCGCCGTGAACCGCGGGGTGCGCAACAACGAGTAGGAACACCGGAGGCAATCCGCATGAGAACACTCACCCATTTACGGTTCGGCGCCCGTCTTGTCTTTGCTGCCGTCTTACTCGCCGCAGCACCTGCCCGCGGGCAAGAAGTTATCTACGAGACAGGCTTCGAAAATGCATCGAAGGTCGGCTACGAACCTGCCGCCGTAGATATCGACGGCGTCGAATGGATACTGGACAACGTTTTGATCGGCACATCCCAATCCGACCGCAAAAGAGACAGCCGATCTGCCCGATTTCGCTTCGAAAACCCGGACAACCCCGGCATGATGACGATGCTCAACGATTTCGAGGACGGCGTGGGTAAGGTGAGCTTTGCCTACGCCCGATTTGGCAGTGATGCGAATCCACCGACTCTCGTCGTGGAAACCTCGGTCGACGGCGGCGTCACATGGCAAATCGAGGGCGGCCCTTTTGCCACTGCCGATGTTAATAC
>SKLD01000297.1 GCA_007123395.1 Opitutales bacterium | reverse complement strand
GGAAGTTTGCGGGAGTCGATGCGGCCTGCCATGTGTGGTCGCTTTCGGAACGGGAACTGCTATCAGTAATCGGCATGAAGAAAACAATGCGTTTTTCCACCCACCCACCCGAATCGCGCGAGACCGCCTGATGAAGAGCCTTCCGCGCGGTGTGTTGCTGGATCTCGACGGCGTTCTGTATGTCGGCGACCGGCTGTTGCCGGGCGCGAAGGAGACGCTCGCGTGGTTGGAGGCGCGGGGGATCCAGCGCCGGTTTCTCACCAACACGTCGACGAAGAGCGTGGAGGAGTTGGAGGAAAAGCTGCGCGGGCTCGGCATCGAAGTGGCGGACGGCGAGGTGTTCAGCGCGGTGGCGGCGACGCGCGCCTATTTGTTGGACGCCAGCGACGGTAAGCCGGGCGAGACGCGGGTGGCCCTGCTCATCCGCGACGCGGCGAAGGCGGAGTTCTCGGACTTCGCCGAAGGCACGGACGGGGCGGACTTTGTTGTCGTGGGCGATATCGGAGCGGCGTGGAGTTACGATCTGCTCAACCGGGTCTTCCGCATGATCATGGGCGGCGCGCGTCTCGTCGCGATGCACCGCAACCGGTATTGGGAGGGCGACGACGGTCTACGCATGGACATTGGTGCCTTTGTCGCTGGTTTGGAATATGTGACGGGCAAGAAAGCCGTCATCGTGGGCAAACCGTCGGAGGCGTTCTTTGGCCTCGCCCTGTCTTCGATGGAGTTGGAGAAGGGGGAGGTCGTCATGGTAGGCGACGACGTTTCCTCGGACATCGGGGGTAGTCAGGCGGCGGGCATCCGCGGCGTGTTGGTGCGCACCGGCAAATTCCGGGAGGGCGATGAGCAGGAGACCGAACCGCCGCCCGCCGCCGTCATTGATTCCATCGCCGACCTGCCGGACCTTCTGGAGGGGGGCTCGGGCGGGGATTGATCAGGGCGGCATTGAACGGCTCGAAGATTCCGTCAGGACGCCGGAGTCGCGGTCTTGCGCCGACGGGTTTTCCTCGTCTCGCTCTCGGCGAGGCGCTCTCCGATCCACACCTTTATCAACGATTGTCGGGGGACACCAAGCCGACCCGTTCGACGGCGAAGCCCTTGGCGCGGAGGTGGTGCTGGATACCTTCGGCGGAGGCGAAGTGGCCCGCGCCGACAGCGAAGAAGTGGACAGTCTCCGGCTCTTCGCGGATGTGCCGCGCGATGCGTTCGGCCATGCGCTGGTCGCGGTCGGTGAGGAGCTTGCGGGTGAGGCGTTCGTTAAGGCCGGTGTCGCTGCCGCCCGCCATGGTATCTTCGAGGAGGTCGCCGAGGCGCGCGAGGTCTCCGGCAAGGTAGAGGGCGAGCATTTCCTCCACGATGTCGCGGCCTTCCGCCTGCGCCTCTTCCAGGTATTCGATGGTGTCGCGGAGCATGTTAATCTCCTCTTCGCGGGAGAGGTCGCCGAAGACGGCGAGCTGCTCGTCGATCGTCTCGAGCGCGCGGGTGGCTTTGCCCTCGGAAGCGGCGCGGCGGTAGAGGCGCAGGTCGAGCGGGGTGCCAAAGGGGTTTTTGAGCTGCGCCTCGAGGAGAACAAGCTGGGTAGCGAAGGCCCATACGCGCAGGCCGTCGAAAGCGGTGATATCAAGTTCCGGACGGATGTTGCGCAGGACGGTGGCGGCGCGTTTGTGGAGGTCTTCCGGCAGGATGGCGGCGAGACCTTCGCCGGACGGGGCGATCGTAGCCTGCACGACGCGGCCCATCGATTGCGGGTCGAAGGGGATCTCCGTGTAGACGGCGCCGGCCTCCTTGAAGGCGTCGTCGACGGCGGCGGGCAGGATGGCGAGGCGCGGGTCGGCGAGGTGGATTGTGCCGAAGAGGTAGGACGGTTGGTCGCCGTCGATGCGCCAGAGGAAGGGGGAGGCCCACTCTGCCGCAGCGAGAGCGGGCAGGAGGAGAAAGAACAGGGCGGCGGCGGCCGCACGGTTGCGGATGGCGGAAAGCTTCACGGCGGTTGCGGCGGTTCAGTAGGTGAAGCTTAGCACGGCGAGGATGCCGCCGAGGACGGCGAGCGTGCCGCCGAGGACACGCGCGCGGATGGTCGCGGCATAGAGCCATTCGAGCAGGTTGCGCAGGTAAAAGGGAGCCGCGCCGATGACAGTGGCGAAGGCGATGAGGATGTAGAGCAGGGTGACGAAGAGGAGCCGCTGCGGGATGTCGTAGTGGCCGAAGGCGGCGCCCAGGCCCGTCGCACCGAAGAGGAGGATGAGGATGGCGAGCCCGCGCACGGAGAGGAAGTCTTTCACGACAAAGAAAGCGCCGACCATCGTGCCTCCGAAGAGACCGAGGAGGATCATGCGGAAGAGCCCGAAGTCCATGTTGAAGAGATTGTCCGCCGGGGAGAGGTTCCACACGTTGTAGAGAAACCACAGCCCGCCCGCGCCGAAGGTCACGTAGGCCGCCTGTTCACTGCGCAGGAAGCGCATGGAGGCGGACTGCCACGCCGCGGTGCAGCGGAAGAAGGCGACGCCGAAGCCGATGAGCAGCGCGGCGAGGATGAGGGAATGCAGGGTGAGCATGGTCGGTCGGAAACGGTTGGCGACGGGCGTGTCAGGCGGTGGCGGCGTGGAGTGGGGCAGCGGCTTCCGCGCCCGCAAGAACGAGTTCGCCGCGCACGACACTCACGCTGCTCTCGGTAATACGCACGGGGACGATTTCCCCGACGAGGCGGGGCGCGCCGGGAAAGATCACCTTGCGGTTGCCCGGATTGCGGCCCGTGAACATGCCCTCGCCCTTGCGGGCGGGACCTTCGACGAGGACTTCCTCGACGCCGCCCACGAGGCTGTCGTTGCGGCGGCGGGAATGCCGCGCGAGGATGTCGAGGAGCGTCTTGTTGCGGGCGTCTTTCACGTCGTCCGGCACATCGTCCTCCATATCGGCGGCGGTTGTGCCGCTGCGCGGGGAGTATTTGAAGATGAAGGCCATGTCGAAGCCGGTCTCGTCGAAGACCGCGCGGGTCTGCTCGAAGTCCGCCTCTGTCTCACCCGGAGAGCCGACGATGATGTCAGTCGACAGGCAGATGTCCGGCCGCACGGCGCGCAACTGCTCGACGATCTCGCGGAAGCGCCGCACGGTGTAGGGACGCCGCATGGCCCGCAGCACGCGGTCCGATCCGCTCTGCAGGGGCAGGTGGACATACGGCATGAGCTTGGGCAGGCACCCGTAGGCCTCGACGAGGTCGCGCTGGAAGCCGCGGGGGTGGGGCGAAGTGAAGCGGATGCGCTCGATACCATCGACCTCCTGCACGCGTTCAAGCAACTGCGTGAAGGGGCTCTTGCCGTCGACAAAGGGCATCTGGCGCATGCCGTAGTTGTTCACGATTTGGCCGAGGAGCGTGACCTCGCGGGTGCCCTTGGCGGCGAGTTCGCGCACTTCCTCCACGATGTTGTCCATACTGCGGTAGCGCTCCGCTCCGCGCGTCTTCGGCACGATGCAGAAGGTGCAGTGCATGTTGCACCCCTGCATGATGCTGACAAAGGCCGAGACCTGCCGCTCCTCGCCGTGCTCGCGGATCGTTTCCTCCGACCCCGCCTCGGTTTCCAGGTCGACAAGTGTGGCGGGCCGCGGACCGAGTCCGCGCCGGCTCTCGAGGAGATTGTCGAGCATCTCGGGCACGCGGTGGAACTTCTGCGTGCCCACGAGCAGATCGAGGTCGGGGAGGGTGTCGACGAGCGCCTCGCCGCGGTTCTGCGCCATGCAGCCCATGATGCCGAGGATGAAGTCCGGATCGGTGCGCTTGCGCTTGGCGAGCCTACCCGTTTTGCCGATGGCCTTTTGCTCCGCTTGGTCGCGCACCGCGCAGGTGTTGAGCAGCACCACGTCCGCCTCGTGCTCGCTCTCGACCAAGCTGTAGCCGCGCGCGCGCAACTTCGAGGCCACCGCCGCGGAGTCGCGCTCGTTCATCTGGCATCCGTAGGTCTTGATGTAGACGCGGTTCATACGTGAAAGCCGCCAAACCAAGCCCATGCCTCCCGCCGGGTCAATGGCATATGCGGGGCAGGCAGCCGTCCAATCCTTCGTCAATTAATAATTCTACAGGATTTTCAATGAGCAAATAATTTATCCATGAGACAGATACTTTCGTCAATAAATATAATTATGAATAAAAATCATGCATTTTGATTTGCCCGGCAGACCGCTTGATCTTTTGGAAGCGGGCGTGCTTGTCGGGTGGCGCACGGCGTTGGAGTTCGGGCCCGCGGCTGGTCTCTTACTCGAACCCGTAGCGCTTGCGCTGAGCGGGCGTGAGGCGCCGGACGGCGTCGCGCATGGCATCTTCCATGGATTCGGAGAGAACGGGGTAATCCCCGAGGTCGAGGGGTATGCAGTCGAGGTGGACTTCGGCCATTTCGTCGCTGGAGTTGGGCCCGAAGGAGACGTGACGCGGCGGATCGTGGGGATTCGCCGGATTGTTTGCGGAGTTGTCAAAGATCCACTCGGCTTCGATGACTGTTCCGGCGGCGAGAAAGACCGGCTCCACGAAGTGATAGCGGTCTTGCCAGTTGAAGTTCCAGCGTTGGATGTCTAGCAGAAGAGAGCTGTCCCTGCCTTCACGGGGAAGGGCGCGCACGCGCACGCTGCGTCCGAGGTAGTGCATGTGCGGTGTGACGGCGAGAACGAAGACATCGGCGGGAAGCCGGAAGCGGTCGGTCACGCGGTGGTGTGTTTTGCCGGGCGGGATTTCGATATCAAAGGTTCCGAGACGGATGGGCGCGGTGACCCGCCGGACGGGTTCTCGGCTCAGGTGAAGGCCGACGCGGGTCCGGTCTGTCTCGGGCTTTCCGGTGGGGCTGTAGTGGATGTGGATCACGACATCGCCGTTGAGGTCGAGCGTATCGGCGATGCCCGGGGGCCATTGCTTCGGTGAGCTGCCGGGTGTGTAGGCGGCAAGGAATCCGCTGGGCTCGAATCCTGGATCGCCGAAGCGTTCATAGCCGTAATCCGGATCTGCGTCGGCGAGTTTGCGCGCTTTGCCCGTGGAGTCCACGAAGACGAGGGCGTGGTGCACCGCAGTCCGGTTGCCGGGGCGCACCTCGGCGGCCGCCACGCCGACGAAATCCGAACCCGGAATGCGCGCCGCGGCGACCGCGCCGTGGGGCAGTTGCCGTGCGTCGAAGGGGAGGACAAAGGCACGGTAGATATCGCGGTTGGCCGCCGGGATTTCGAAGGCTTCTTCCATTTCAAGCACGATGTCGGGCTCGCCGAGAATCCACTCTGAAGCGACCTCCGGCACCGGCAGTGCCTCCCCGCCTTTGTCGCCCGAGGGCGCGCCGGTTTCCGCCCACTCCCGCAGCAGCTCCAGTTCTGCGGGGGACAGGCGCCGTTCGCCGACAAATGCGTGCTCTCCCGCTTCGGGTAGCCACGGAGGCATGTGCCCGCTTTCAACGGCTTGAACAAGAAAGTCCGCCCGCCGCGCGGCGTCGCGATGGCGCAAGAGGGAAAACGGTGCGGCTTGTCCGGGGCGGTGACAGTCGATGCAATGGCGTTGCATGACCGCGGCAATATCCTCGTCCCATGTGATGCGTCCGGGAGCGGTCGGCTCCTTCCCAGCGGCTAACGAGGGGAGAATGCATAAAACGGCCGATGCGAGGACGAACTTACAGAAGCCGGATGTTTCGCGGCGATGCATATGCGGGAGTTCGTCGATCAGGATTATTCGCATTCGTCAATGATCTCCGGAATCGGGCACCCGAAGCCCGGTTGCCCGGAGACGGGCTTGTCGCTGCCTGCGGCCAAGGCCTCCATGGCCTCCGCGAGGTCGCGGCGGACGGGGGCGGGACGGCTCTGTCCGAACCCGCCGAAGCGGTCGTCCACCCGCCCGCTGTAGAGTATGTTTCCGCCGTTGTCGACGATGACCGCTTCCGGAGTAACGCGCGCGCCGGTAAAGCGAACAAGGAAACGCTCTTTGTCCTGCCACACCGGAAAGCGTAACTCGTAATCCGCGGCATGGGCGCGCAGTTGCTCAGCGTTTGCGCTGATGTCGACGTAGACTCCATGGACGGAAAATCCGCGTGCGCTGAATTCCTGGTGGAGTCGGTTCAACTCGGGCACGCTCCGGTTGGCGACGGGGCAGTCGCGCGCGATGAAGACGAACAGGATCCACGGTCCATCCGCGAGTTCTGCCGCGCGCACGGGATTTCCATGGAGGTCATGGAGACGCACTTCCTCCCATGCCGATGCGCTGTGAGCGTGCGCGGCACATGGGAGAGCGAGGAGGGCGGCCAAAAGATGAAACCTTCGCATCTCAGAAACCATATGGCGTGCGGAGAGCCGGGCAAGTTCTTCCCGGCACCTGCTTCGATGGCTTCTGCCTCATACGGGCGGGGCAGGATGCCGCAACCGGTTTCGTTCACCGGCACGCCTCACCGCGACACCGGGAGGGTGAGGACGGGAGTGAGGGCGCGGGAGTCGCCGGATTGAATGGCGAAGAGGAGGTCTAGCATGAAGAAGGTGGACTTGGAGTCGAGGTCGGCGTCGTCGATGTAATACCAGTTCCCGCGATACCGTGTCTTGAGATAGGCGTCGCGCGGGGCGGTTTCGGCGCGGCGCACACGGAAAAGATTTTCGAAGACGGGCTCCCAAGAGAAGGGCGTGCCGTCCGGGCGGAGGGTGGTGGTGACGGTTCCGGCGGCCTCGGCGGAGGGCGGGACCTCGACGGCTTGAGAGAAGTAAAAGAGCACGCCGAGAAGAGAGCGGGTGCTTACGGCAATGGATTGGTCGTCGATCTGGGTGAGCCCGGGCACGATGGGGAAGACGTCGAGCGCCGGATCGAGGCCGAGCGATTCTTTGAAATGGAGGGCCTCGGGAGAGTCGCGCCACTCGGGGTCGATGACGAGCTTGGCCGCGCCGTTGTCTTCGCCGGCGACAGGAAGGAGGTAGACGGCGTCGGCTTGCTGCAGGCGGCGTAGGGAGGCGGCCATAGTGCGGAAGGCCTCGAACTCGGGAGCTTCTAAAGGCGTCGGCCCGGAGGCGGTGGGCGCGTTGCGCAGGCGGTTCGCCCTCTGCACGCAGGCGCGGAAAATGCGCTCCGCGCTCCAGCCTGACTGGCTCAGGTAGACAAGGGCCTCTGCCGGAAGGGGCGAGAGAAGGTTTTTCGCGAAGCGGTCGCCTTGCATGGGCACGTAGGTGACAGTGGGGCGCTCACTGTAGCTGAGATTGGGGCGCAGTAGTAGGGCGTTGTTGCCCGCGCCCTCACGGATCTGGCCTTCCGCGCCGAGACCGGTGACGCGGTCGTAGGCAGTGGAAATGCTCGTGATCTCCAAGAACGTTGGTGTGTCGCGGTAACGCAGGCGCACGATGTTGAGGAGCAACTGCTCGTCGCCCACTGTGCTGACAGACTCGTTGTAGGGCTGCGCGGCGGTGCGCATGGCGCGCGGCCCCATGACGTTGCAGCCGGTGACGAGAAGCACGGCGGCGAGGGCAACCAGCCCGGCGGTAATACGACGGCGCGCGGAAGCCGCCGGAAGTATCATTTCTCTAAGCATGGTGCGGAAGTTTGGGAGCGGGACGGAGCGGTGCAAGATCCGCTTCGGGTTCGCTGAGATGTTACTGTGCGCGTATTGCCGCAGTCCGGGACCGGCGTGGCTATGCCTTCGGCGGTGCCTCCACGAGCCCTGCGCCGCGACCGCTCCCCGCCACCGCGAGCTCCGAATGCTTCAGCACCTCCACCGGTCGCGCGCCGGGCGGCTTCGACAAGCGCGACAGCGCCGCCGCTCCCTCCCCCTCCCGCAGCCACGCCTCCGTCCCCAGCGCCTTCCCGCGCGTGAAAAAGCCCGCCCGCAGGCGCAGCAACTCGTGCGCCTCCAGCTCCCCGCCGGCCGCAACCGCCTCCGCCAGCG
>SKLD01000012.1 GCA_007123395.1 Opitutales bacterium | reverse complement strand
GTTCAGGTCGATGTAGGCCGCGATCAGCCCCACCAGCCACGGCGTGTCCTGCACAAGCACACTGCCGAAGCGCTCCGCCCACAGTGTCCCCGCTGTCCCGTGCGCGAGGTTGAACCACCGCGTGTAGCGTTGCCGCAAGGTGCGCATGAACTCCGAGATGTCGCCCATGCGACGGCGCAGGCGCTCCCGCAGCGCACCCGCGGTCTCCGGCGGATCGTTGGCGAGCGCGTGCGCCAACTCCTCCGCATTGAGCCCGCTCCACTGCGCGCGCGACTCCCCGTAGAGAGCACGGTAGCGCCGCACCAAGGTGGCGTCGTCGCACTGCTTCACCGCCGGATCGATGCGCACGAGGATGTGGAAGTGCGTCTCCAGCACACAGTAGGTGATCACCTCCACACCGCTGAACTCCGCCGCACGGTGCAGCGCCGCCACCCACACCTCCCGCTGACCCTCCAACAGCAAACGCCGCTTCTGAATCACCCGCGATGTCACATGATAAACCGCCGGCCCGTCCTCTCGTTTTATTCTGATTTCACCCATCTCAAAGGCTACCATGAGACATGCGGAAACAAAGCACAAGCCATATCTTGAAGAAATATAATTGACGGACAAAAAATGAATTCCAAGGAGATTGCATGGCCGATTCGGGCGGCGTCGGTAAATAAAATGTCTTCGAGAAATATGGTTAGTTGAGCGTTTTTTTGTGGCGGGCGTTCTGTGTCGCCGGTGTATCCGTTGCTGAGCGAAGAGACCTCCGCGAATGCCACACAGGCCGGTTATCCGAACTCCGGAGAAGGCGCGTGGAATGCTCTACAATGTGGAATTAGCCGGAGGCATTCACTTTTGGAGTGCGGTAAACCTTCACGGAAAAACCGCGCGCAGGCGGTAGAACCGAGGGAGCGCCTCCGCTTCCGGTCCGAGATCGATTTCGAGCTGACGCACGTCTCCGTCGGCGTCGGGATCAGAAAATCGATACTCAAGCTTCACGGGTTTCCAGCCATCCGGGCCGAGGTCTTCGGACCATTCCACGCTGTAGGGCACGGTGGACACACGGATGTCCTGCTCCCAGCGGAGTTTGAGGCGATCCGCTTCCCGAATAGCGTGGAGCGCGGTTGATCCGATGACGGCGTCCGGCGGCTGGCCGCGTAAGAAGGCGATTAGATTGGGCTGACCGTCACCACTTGCGTCCGCCGCGGGAGCGCGGAGCGCCTGCGGAGTGTCGGGGGCGGCGGCCCACCATGCGTCGTAGGTTTTTGCTTCGGGGCCGTTCCGCACGACGAGGTGCGGGCGGCGGTCGGTATTGTCATCGTCACGGGCGGCGTAGTTTGCCCATCCCGGCGGTCCGTAATTCATGGCGGCGGAAAGACGGAAGGCGGTATCGCCCGCCGTGGCGTTGACGGCTGCGGTGACATCGAGAGCCCACGTGACGCCCTCGCGGACCTCGACCGAGCCCGTGGATTCGAGCGGCGCCGGACGCGTGTTCCATGTCACGGTGTCTTCCTCCCATCCCTCGGTGGGCACCCGGTGAACGCGGTGTTCCATTTCGTTGAGGCCCTGGGTCACCGTCGTCATGTGAAGCACGGCGGAGAGCACGGGGCGCGCTATCGCCGCCGTGTCGAGGCGGAGGAAGGCCTCGCGGGCGTATCCCGCGCCGTCGTTCTTCACTTCGATGGTCGCGCTCGAGGCAAAATTGGTTTCGGCATGCGGCCCGTCGCGGGTGTGGACGGCGGCCGCCGCGGCGAGGGCGCTCTCTTCCGTCCCGCCGGGCAGGAATTCCACCGTTGTTTCACGGGTCGCGGTCCATTCTCCCCGCTCCGCCGTGGCCCGAAAGACATAGCGGCCGGGTAAGTCGACGACGGCCCACAAGGCGGGGGCGTCCGGTGTATCGAGGTAGGCGCTGCGCGGGCCGGCGGCTTGCTCCCACGTGACCGCGCCTTCGGCGCCGGTGCCTCCGTCGACGGTCGCTTCGAGGCGGGCGCGGCGCCCGGGGAAAGGGACTTCCGACGGAGCGGAGAGGGAGAGAACGGGCGGGCCGGGATCGTGGCCGCCGAGGCGGCGCGCGCGTTGGTCGTCGAAGAGCGAGGGCGGCCAGAGGCGGTTGCCCTCGCCGATGCCCTCCTTGTGGTCGACGGGGTCGGTGCGCGCGCCTTGGGAGCGGGGCAGGGCGGCGGCGGGCGCTTCACCGCGCGTGCCGATGACGTAGCCGTAGGCAAATTGCTCCGATTCGACGATAAAGGGGCGGCCGGGGAGGTAGCGCAGGCCCTCGAGGTTCCAGAAGACCGAATGGGTGGCGGTAAGGCCGTGCGGATGTGTTCCCCACAAGCCACGCCACGCCGCTTGGAAGAAATCCTCCTCCAGCGTCACACCGTCGACGAGGTTGGATTGGCTGAGGTGCATGTGGTGGTCGCTGCCCCGGCCGTTCGTGCGTCCGCCTTCGGCCTGCCATGCGGTGTGGCGCGCGAGACCGCCGCGGATGACGTTGCCGGAGGTCTGCATGCCGGAGAAGACAAAGCCGTGGCGGTTCCAGTGCACACGGCAGTTCAGGGCGAGGCATTCCTGCGCCGCGCTGAAGCGGATCATGTAGCCGTTGCCCCCGCCCCCGCCGTATTGCGGACGCTGCATTTCCACGTCTTCCAGGGTGATGCCGCGCGCGAAGCGCAGTTGGACGCCGTTGGAGAGCATGTGGACGGGCTTGGCGTTTTCCGGCGGACGGTAGGAGTGGACCGAGCGCATCCATGAGTCGCGGGCTCCCTGCCAATGCACCAGCCACGAAGCATGCGTGTCGTAGGCGGCGAGCGCAGGGTCGCGGTAGTCCTCCTCGCCCCATCCGGAGTTGCCGTGATGCTCTATGTTTCCGATGGAGAAGTCTTCGAGACCGACCTCCGAGAGCAACGGCAGCGTGCGCGAGACGCGGGCGTTGTCGCGTGTGAGGAGGATGAAGCGGGTGGGGACATCGACCTCGATCACGCCCGCCGCCGGGTCGACGGCGACGATCTCGCGGTAAAAGAGCGGCCCGCCGAGCGCGTTGCGGGCTTCAGGCGAGCCCCAGAGGTCGGCCATGTTGAGATCGGCCATGTATTCGGGCGTGGCATCGGCACGCAGGACGACCCACTCGCCGACGGAAAACGCGGAAGCGTCGGCCACGGGAATCGTCGTCGCCGGGCCGGGGAGGTCGGCGGTGAGGGGCACCGGTGGTCCCGTTTCCGTGCGCCAGTTGCCGCCGCCGGGGGCACGTACGGCAAGGACGGCACGCCCGCGCATGTCCGTGCGGGTGTTGAAGAGAAATGTTTTGTCGTGGCCCGCGCCGCGGAGAACGACTCCCGAATGGTCTATGAGGAGGGCATGGTCGGCATCTCCCGCCGGAGCTACGCGGAAGGATCCCTCGCCGAGATAGACGACGCCCCCGCCCGCCGCCGCGGCCTCATCGATGGCGGCTTGGATGGCTGCCGTGGAGTCCGCCGTGCCCGACGGGTCCGCGCCGTGATCGGCTGCCGCGAAAACCGGCCCCGTGACCTCGGGCAACGGCACCTCCCCGCGGCGGTAGCCCGCATACGAAAAGTCCTGCAGGAAGGCATCGCGCAAAAAACGCACCTCGGCGGGAGGTTCCCATGTCGACGGATACAGGGCGGAACGCCACCAGTCGGCGGCGGCACCCGCCTGCGGGGAACCTGCAAGAAAACACGCTGCAACGAGCAGGGCAATTCGGGGAAAAGGGGCCATGTGAGGGAGCAGACAGGGTTTCCGCCCAAAATGCAAATCCCTCCCGCTCTGCGCCAAGGCGGGCTTCGCCGAAAACCTTCACGCCACCAAAGGCCGCCCCCTGCGCGACCCCACTTACACCTGGACCGCTAGCACCTTCCTGTATTTACTGAGCCAGTGAAGTTGAGCCGCCCTGCCGCTGCGCGGCTGCAAGGAGGCAAAGACGGCAAAGATTCGCCGTGGCGCAGGAGGATCGGTCACATCTCGGCGTTGCCGTTCTTCTTCCGCTCGAGCTTCAGGCGTATGCCTTTGTCTTCCATCTGCTCGAACATCCCCTTCATGATCGTGTCCCATGCGAAGCGGGGGATGACGGCTTCGTAGGCCTTTTTCTGCATTGCGCAGTAGTCGTCCTCCTTCTTGCGCAGGATGTCGAGGACGGCTTCGGCGGCGGCGTCGACATCCTTGGCGGGGACAACTTTACCGCCTCCGGCGGGTTCGAGAACGTCGGTGACAACCGGTATTTGGTCGGTTCCTACAACGGGCACACCGCAGGCCGCCGCTTCGCAGGCCGCCATGCCAAAACCTTCCATGACGGACATGGTGAGGAACACCCGTGAGGTTTTGAGGAGGTCGGGGAAGATGTGGCTGCCGCGACCGGTTTGCGGCAATTGTTCGGGGCTGAAAACGTGGACGCGCTTCTGGAGGCCGTTTTCCTTGATGATTTCGTCAATACGTTCGGCGATCTCCGGTTCCATTTTCTCATCGACATTGAGAAACATATCAAGGTCTTCGATCTTCTTGGCGACCTTGGCAAACACCTCGACGGCCTTGTCTTTGTCTTTCAGCGAATCAGTGCGGCCGAACTCACAGATGTGCGGCCGTTCGAAGAGCGACTCCGGCAGGGCGAGGAATTCGGCGTCTTCGCGGATAGACTGGCCGGGGAGGCAGTCGCTGTCGAGCGGAGTAAACCGCCGCGTATCCACACCGGGGTAGATATCAATTAGCTTATCGGCGATCTTGCCGCCGTAGCACCGTTTGACATCCGCTTCCACCAGTTTGGAGGTCGAGCCGATCAAGTCGGCGTGTTTGACAATCCGATCCTCATAGTGCTCGCGCAAAAAGATGCTGTGGCGGTCGAACTCAATACCGTCCATGGGCGCTTTCTTCATGCCCACCGGTTCGTGGGGGACCCAGACATGCGGTACGTTGCCAAAATAATCACAAAGAAACAAACCCATGAGCCCGCCGTCCCAGAAATGGGAAATGATGAGATCGGGGCGGTATTCCTTGGAGAGCTGTTGCACGGTCCGCCGCGCACCTTCCTGGATGAGCGAGCCGGTGAGGTACTCCTTTCGCAGAAAGGCGTCCACGCCGTCGTTCACATGGAGGACAAACAGCTCGCGCTCCGGATCTTTGAGCGAGCCCTCGCGCATGCGCTCGGTGTAGGGATGCACGAATCCGCCGCGGTTGAGAATGGTGACACGGCAGTCGTATTGATCGTGGATCTTTTCCGCCATGTTCTGGACATAGATGTTCTGACCTCCGGTATCGGGAAGCCCCGGAAAGATCTCGAGTTCGTGGATACCGTGCCATGTGATGATGAGGACGTCTTTCATAATTAATTAAGTTAGGAAATGGCGGGTGCCTCGTATTGTCAAACGTCAGTCCGGAAAGACGCATGGACCGGGTGGCGGAGCGCTGGAGCGGGGGAACACAGCGGAATGGGAGGGGATCACCTGATCGCCACCGGGTGCCAAGTAGTCTTGATTTCCTGAAACTCCATAATTCGAAAGGGGTCGCCGTCGAGCGCATCAGCGGGGTGGAGAGCGACGCGCTTGACGTTGAGGGCGGCGTTTTCGGCGATGAGCGTCTGTTCGGCGGCGTTGGTGCCGTAGGCGGCAATGCCGTCGATGTCCTTGTGTGTCGCCATCGTCGGAAGAATTTCCTGCCGCAGGCCGGTGAGGATGTTGACGACGCCTCCGGGAAGATCGGAGTCGTTGAGCACCTCGGCAAAGGTGACGGCACTGAGCGGGTGCGTCGCCGAGGCAAGAACCACGCATGCGTTGCCGCCCGCAAGAAGCGGAGCAACCCCCGCGACAAGACCGAGCAGGCCGGGCGATTCCGGCGCAACGACGCCGATGACACCCGTCGGTTCAGGCACGGAGAAGTTGAAATGGGGCGAGGCGACGGGATTCACGGTGCCGAAGACTTGCGTGTATTTGTCCGTCCATCCGGCGTAGTGGATGAGCAACTCGATGGCGGCGTCCACTTCCTTGCGCGCGCCGGAGGCGGAGTCGCCCTGGAGGCGCAGTTCTTCCGCGAACTGTGCCGCGCGGCCCTCCAACATCTCCGCCGTGCGGTAGAGGATCTGTCCCCGCAGATAGGCGGTTTTTCCCGCCCAGCCGCTCTGTGCTTTACGCGCCGCGACGACGGCGTTGCGGAGATCTTTGCGGCTGGCGCGGCAGTAGTTGGCGACATGGCGGCCTCCGCGTCCCTCCAGAGCGATGGCCCGGCCCGACTCGGTGCGCGGAAACTGTCCGCCGATGTATAGTTTGTATGTCTTCAAAACAGGAATACGTGTGCTCATGGGTTTCGGCTCCTATCGCGAGAGGTTCACATAGGCGGCGAGGCCGTGCAGACCGCCCTCGCGTCCGAGGCCGCTCTCTTTGTAGCCGCCGAAAGGGGAGGCGGGGTCGAACTTGTTAAAAGTATTGGCCCACAGAACACCCGCGCGGAGCGCACCTGTGACGCCGAAAATCTTGGCACCTTTGTCAGTCCACACACCACCGGAGAGGCCGTAGGGCGTATTGTTGGCTTTTTCTATCGCTTCGTCGGGCGTACGGAACGTCATGACGGAGAGCACCGGGCCGAAGATTTCCTCGCGGTTTATCCGGTGTGACTGCGCGGTTTCGGTGAAGATCGTGGGACGGAACCAGTAACCCTTGGCAGGGAGCGTCTGCCCGGACTGGTGTATGCATGCGCCCTCTTCGACACCCGCGCGAACAAGTGCCTCAATGCGTTCAAGCTGGGCGCGCGAGTGGATCGCCCCGATGTCGGTGTTCTTGTCGAGGGGATCGCCGAGGACGAGGTTTTCCATACGCCGCCGCAACTTCGCGACAATGGTTTCGGCGACGCCTTCCTGAACAAGCAAGCGCGAGCCCGCGCAGCAAACATGGCCCTGATTGAAGAAGATGCCGTTGATAATGCCCTCGACGGCTTGGTCGACGGGGGCGTCGTCAAAAATTATGTGGGCCGCTTTACCTCCGAGTTCGAGGGTGTGCCGTTTGCCTGTGGCGGCGACGGCACGCTGTATTTGTTTCCCTACCTCGGTGGAGCCGGTGAAGGCAATTTTATCGATGCCGGGGTGGTTGACGAGGGCCGCGCCGGTGTCGCCCGCGCCCGTGATGATGTTGACGACGCCCGGCGGGAGGCCGGCATCGGCGAGCAGTTCGGCGAGTTTGAGAGCGGTTAGCGGCGTGCTCTCGGCGGGCTTGAGGACGACGGTGTTGCCGCAGGCGAGGGCGGGGGCGATCTTCCACGCCGCCATGAGAAGGGGGAAATTCCAGGGAATGATCTGACCTGCGACGCCGACGGGGGCGATTTTCCGCCCGGGGAAGGCGTACGCCAGCTTGTCCGCCCAGCCGCCGTGGTAGAAGAAGTGGGCGGCGGCTTGGGGAACGTCGAAGTCGCGCGATTCACGAATGGGTTTGCCGCCGTCCATCGACTCGATGACGGCGAACTCGCGCGCGCGCTCCTGCAGGAGCCGGGCAATACGAAAGAGGTATTTGCCGCGCTCCGATGCCTTGAGGCGGTTCCACGGGCCGAAGGCTTTGCGCGCGGCGGCGATTGCCTTGTCGACGTCGCCCGGGCCGGCCTCGCTCACTTCGGAGAGCGTCGCTTCCGTGGCGGGATTCACGGTAGGGAAGCGCTTGCCGGACGCGGCGGAGACAAAGGCGCCGTTGATGAAGAGTCCGTAGGCGGGGGCAATGCGGGCGTGGTCGGTGGCTTCGGGTGCGGGCGCGTAGGGTTCGCCGAGGCGAAAGTCGTTGCCGGGAGGGGCGGCGGGCACCGTTTTCTCCGGCGGGCGGGTTTTCTTTTTAGCTGCCATGCGGATTTTTTGGAGAGATTCGGTTGTTCAGTCGTTCGTGTAGTCGCGGGCGGACTGGTAATGGCCCGTGCGCTGCTTCGTCAGCTGCATAAGAATGTCGTTTGTGAGCGTGCTCGCGCCGAAGCGGAACCACTCCGGGGTAAGCCAGGCGGGGCCGAGTGTCTCGCGCAGCATGACAAGGAAGGTGACCGCCGTCTTCGCGTCGCGGATACCTCCGGCGGGTTTCATCCCCACCATCCTGCCGGTGCGCGCGTGGAAGTCCTGAATGGCCTGCAACATGACGAGCGTGACCTCGGGGGTGGCCGCGGGACTCACCTTGCCCGTCGAGGTTTTGATGAAATCCGCTCCCGCCTCCATGGCGAGGTCGCTCGCGCGGCGGACGTTGTCGTAGGTGTGGAGTTCACCGGTCTCAAGGATGACTTTGAGATGCGCTTCGCCGCAGGCATCTTTGCAGGCGGCGATTTCGTCGAAGACGGCGGCGTGGTCGCCGCAGAGGAACTTCCCGCGCGAGATCACCATGTCGATTTCATCCGCTCCTTCCGCCACGGCGTAGCGAATCTCGTCGAGCCTTGGGGCAAGGTCGGCCTGTCCGCTCGGAAAGGCCGTGGCGACCGAGGCCACGCGGACCTTTGTTCCCGAGAGGGCGTCTTTGGCCACGCGCACGAGGGTGGGGTAGACACACACCGCCGCGACGTGCGGCAGCGACGGGTCGGCGGGGTCGGGGCGCACCGCCTTGCGGCACAGTTGGCGCACTTTGCCGGGCGTGTCCCTGCCCTCCAGCGTTGTGAGGTCGATCATGCTCAAGGCGAGCTTGAGGGCCGAGACTTTGGACGCCGCCTTAAGGCTGCGCGCCTTGAAGCGGGCGACCCGCTCGGCCAGGCCCACTGCGTCGATGGTCGGGCTGTCGGGAGGTGTGGGGGTGGTTCGTGCCATTGGTTTGCGCAGGCAGTAAGAGGCCCGCTCTCACGCGAGTCAACCGCAGGGTAGGGGTCCGGTCAGGCGGGCGCTGCCGGCGGCGGCGGCGACTCGATTCCGGGGTGAAAGCTGAGGTTGCCATTGACCGCGTATTGCGAAGAAAGTGGGGGATGGATCCGGAAAAACGCGTGACCTTGAAAGACGTGGCGCGGGAGGCGGAAGTCTCCCTCATGACCGTTTCGTATGCCTTGCGGGGCTCGAAGCAGGTCTCGGAAGAGACGCGCGAACGGATTGTCGAGGTCGCCGAACGTATGGGATATGTCCCGGACCCTATGATGAAGCGGTTGGCTTCCTATCGCAGCCGCATGCAGCGCATGGCCCGCGGCGTCGCGCTCGCGTGGTTGAACCTGCACCCCACGGAGGCCACTTGGAACTTCCGCGGGAGCCACTACCTCGAGGCTTACGAGGGCGCTGAAAAACGTGCCCTGCACGTGGGGTACCACTTGGAATCGTTTTGTGTGCCCGAGTTGGGAGGATGGAAGCGTGTGACAAAGATCCTGCGCGCCCGGGGCGTCCAAGGGGTGATCATCGGCCAGCCGCCGCCGGGGACGTTCTCGGCGGAGTTGAATTGGAAACACTTTGCGACGGTGGCTATCGGGCGGGCGATCCGCTCCCCGGAATTGCCGCGCGTGGTGCTCAACCATGTTGAAATGGTCAACCGTTTGATGTCGCGGATGCTGGAGATGGGTTATCGGCGCATCGGCTTGGTTATGGAACTGCCGGATGTCATGAAGAACAGCTACCGCAATGTGTCCGCCTACTACGGGGCCTCGGAGCGGCTGGGCATCGCGCAGGAGGACCGGATTCCCCCGTTGCTTCCGGAATCACTCGACGTCCGGACTCTCGGCGAGTGGATCCGGAAATGGAAGGTTGAGGCGATCATCGTCCACCGTGAGGACCAGATGCAGCGGATGCTGCCGAAACTCGGTCTGCGGGTGCCAAAGGATATTGGCTTCGCGCACTTGAGCCTGCATGAGTCGACGGAGTCGGTGAGTGGTTTCGTCTTTGATCCGGGCAACTTCGGCAGTTGGGCGGTCGACCTCGTCCATTGGCTGCTGGATCGCTCGGAGAAAGGGCTTCCCGATCCCGCGCCTTCCCTGATGCTCACATCGTTCCGCTGGAATCCGGGGAAGACGCTCCGCAAGCGCAGGCGCAAGTGAAGGGTGGCCGGTCAGCGCACCGTGGGGCGTGGCGTGATCCGCGCGGGAGCGGGTAAATTCGGCCGGATGTCTCGTTTATGCGTATTTGGGTTTGAACCGTGGGCACGGCATAGCGGACGATGGTGGGCATGTTGACGCGCAGAAAGGCGGGAATCCTCACGGCCTCGGCCGCATTCGTGCTTGCGTGGGCGACGGCGGCGGGTCATCCCGAGCGGCGGGCGCAGGCGGAGCGGTTCCGGCATGCGCAGGCGGAGCGTCTTGCGGCGGATCCCGCGGCGGCGGTGCCGCTGGCGCGTTGGTTCATGCCCGGCGAGCTTGGACGCGAGCCGGGTGCGGCGCCGCCGGGGCCGGGGGCGGAGGCTTTTCTCACGCGCGCCATCGGGGGCACGCACGCGGGCGCGGCGGCCGCGTGGGCGGAGGCCAATGATCTCACCCCGCGCCTTGCCAGAGTCCACAATCTCGACCGGATCATCACGCGGGAAATGTTCGCGGAGCGCCCGGAGTTGTTTCCGCTTGTAGACGGCGAGCGTTATGAACCGCCCGTGCGCGGCCGCTCGAACTGGAATCCCGATCTTGGTTCGGAGGCGGTCGTGGAGTTTGTAGCGGAGGCGGCGGCGGCGTATTTCGACGGAAATCCGGAGGCGGAGGCCTTTTCCGTGGGAACCAACGACGGACTTGTTTACGGCGAGTCGGAGGATACACTGCGATGGGTTTATCCACCGCGTTGGTTCCGGCAACGGCCCGATTACAGCGACCTTGTCTTTCAGTTTACCAACCGCGTGGCGGAACGCCTCGAGGCGAGCCATCCCGAGCGCTTTGTCACGCAGCTCGCCTACTATTGGTCGGAAAACGTGCCGTCCTTTCCGCTTCATCCGCGTGTTTTGCCGGTTCTCACGGCGGACCGCAGCCAATTCTACGACGCCGCGTTCCGCGAGGAAGAACTGGCGCTCGTGCGGGCTTGGGGCCGGTCGGGGGCGGAACGGCTGTCGCTCTATGATTATTCGTATGGCCGGAATTTCCTGATACCGCGCATCTATGTGCGGCACTTCGCGGAGCACCTGCGCAATGCCCGCGCGGCCGGTTTCACGGATTACTTCACGGAGATGACGCCGAACTGGGCTTTGGACGGGCCGCAGCCGTGGATTTTCGCGCGGCTTCTGTCCGATCCCGGCAAGGATGTGGAGGCCTTGTGGGACGAATATTTCCAGCGCTTCCATGGCCCGGCGGCGGAACCCATGGAACGTTTTTTCGCGCTTGCGGAGGAGCTGTGGCGGACACAGGACGGGCCCCCTTATTGGCTTAAACACTTTCGCAACGAGTCGCAGGCAATCGTTATTCCGCCGGGGGCGAGGCGCGCCTTGCGCGGCTACCTCGAAGCGGCGGCGGATGCGGCGGGGACGCGGTCCCCCTACGCCGGGAGGGTGCGCTTTGCGTCGCGCGGGTTCGCCCTCTCGGAGCGGTTTCTGGAAATGGTGGAGACCCGGCGGGAGTTAGCGGACGCGCTCTACGCGGAAGCACCGCCGGATGCATTTTTTGGCGCGGCGCTTGACCGTTACGAGGCGTCGCGCGAGGCGTTTACGCAATATGCTGAGCAGCTTTGGGAGGAGGAACCCCTTGCCGTCGCCCGCACCGATCTGTCTCCCTACCTTTTGCATGAACCCGCGCCGACGGCGCGGGCGTGGCTGGAGGGGAGGCTGTCTCCGCCGGAGGAAGCGGAAGAGGCGCTTGGCGCGAGGCTATGGCAGCGCGGCGACCGCACGGGCAAAGGAATCGCGGGATTACCTTACCGGCTCGACCTCCCCGGTCCTTGGCGCAGCCAGGCGGAACCGTGGCAAGATCTCCTTGCGGAGGGCCGGACGGATGCTGAAGGCAGACCTGTGCTGCGTATGGAGAATCACAAGATAACGGCTCTGTGGCAGTGGACGCCGGTGCGCGCGGGCCATGTGGGGCGTGCCGAAGTCGCTGTGCGCGGCGAACTGAGCCCCGGGGCCTACGCGCTGCTGTCCGTGCGCTGGGGAAGCGCAACCGGTTCACTTGTCGGGCCGCAGACGGACGTGCGCCTGCCGGAGGGGCGTCATTGGCGGGCGGTGCCGCTGCGGCAGTTCATGGAGCCGCCCCCCGAGGCGGACTTCGTTCTCGTGCGTATCCTCGTCGCCCATCAGCAGCCCGGCGATTGGCTGGAGTTCGGCCCGCCCTCGCTTCTCTGGTGGCGCGAAGACGGTTGACGGCGTTTCTCACCCGCGAAAGGCGGTCGTTGACTATACCGCTGCGGCTGCGCCATAAAGCGCGGATGAACATCCTTCTCACTGGAGCGGCCGGCTTCATCGGCTGGCGGACGGCTGAGCTGCTGCTGGACGGCGGTCACACGGTTGTCGGCGTGGACAACTTCAACGACTACTACGACGTGCGCCTGAAGAAGTGGCGCGCGGTGCAACTCGACGGGCGTCCGGGTTACACGTCCGTCGACCTCGACATCGAAGACCGCGCGGGCGTCGAAGCGCTTTTCGAGGGGCAGCGCTTCGATGCGGTGGTCAATCTTGCGGCGCGCGCGGGCGTGCGTGCGAGCATCGAGAATCCGTATGTGTATTTCACGACAAACGTAACCGGATCGCTGAATCTTCTCGAGTGCATGCGGCTGCACGGTGTGGGCAAGCTTGTGCTCGCTTCGACCAGTTCGCTCTATGCCGGGCTGCCCATGCCGTTCACGGAGGATTTGCCCGTTAATACGCCGATTTCGCCTTATGCCGCTTCCAAGAAAGCCGCCGAAGTGCTCGCCTACACCTACCGGCATCTCTACGAAATTGATGTTTCGGTTGTTCGGTATTTCACGGTCTACGGGCCCGCCTGCCGTCCGGATATGTCGATCCTCCGCTTCATCCGCTGGATCGACGACGGTCGGCCCCTCACGCTCTACGGCGACGGGACGCAGACGCGTGACTTCACGTATGTGGACGACATCGCCAGCGGCACGGTGGCCGCGCTCAAGCCGGTGGGCTACGAGATCATCAACCTCGGGGGCGGTCGCGAACCTGTCTCCATCAACACGATGATCCGGACATTCGAGGAGCTGCTTGGAAAGAAGGCCGTGATCGATCGCCAGCCCTTTCACAGCGCCGACATGCAGCACACGAGCGCCGATATCACGAAGGCCCGTCGCCTCCTCGGATGGGAGCCGCGGATCTCCGCCGCCGATGGTTTTGCCAAGACAGTTGCTTGGTATCAGGAGCACCGCGATTGGGTGCGGGTGCTCAACCTTTGATGTGCCGGTCCGGTGCCCGCCCGCCGCCGTTTTCCGCCGAACGGCAAGGAAGGCTCGCAATTCCGCGCATCTTTCTCCATCCACCGTTTCGATTCGCCGGAAAACCGGCCCCCCCGCGGAGCAGAAGACCAACGACAATCAATCACAAAACATACACAGGAATCCACCATGCGAATACTGGTCACCGGCGGCGCCGGGTTTCTCGGCAGCCATCTCGTCGACCGTCTCCTCGAGGACGGCAATGAAGTCATCTGTCTCGACAACTTCTTCACAGGCCGCAAGCGCAACATCAGGCACCTCCTCGGCAACCCTGATTTTGAGCTGATGCGGCACGACATTATCGATCCCTTCAAGGTCGAGGTCGACCAAATCTACAACTTGGCGTGCCCGGCCTCGCCCGTACATTACCAGTTCAATCCCATCAAGACGGTGAAGACCTCGGTGATGGGGGCAATCAATTGCCTCGGCTTGGCCAAGCGCGTTCGTGCGCGGGTTTTCCAAGCCTCGACCTCCGAGGTCTATGGCGATCCTGACATCCATCCCCAGCCCGAAAGTTACCGCGGCAACGTCAATCCCATCGGCATCCGGGCGTGCTACGACGAAGGCAAGCGTGTCGCCGAGACCCTCTTCTTCGACTATCACCGTGAGAATGGTGTCGATATCCGCGTCGTGCGCATCTTCAACACCTATGGTCCGCGCATGCTGCCCGACGACGGGCGGGTGGTCTCTAATTTCATCGTCCAGTCCCTCCGCGGCGAGGACATCACCGTATACGGCGACGGCTCGCAGACGCGTTCCTTCTGTTATGTGGACGATCTCATCGAGGGATTTGTACGGCTGATGAACCAAGAGGAAATGACCGGACCCGTGAACATCGGCAACCCCGGCGAGTTCACCATTCTCGAGCTGGCCGAAAAGGTTGTGAAAAAGGTCGATTCCAAGTCGAAGATCATCCACAAGCCGCTTCCCGCCGACGATCCTCTCCAGCGCAAGCCCGACATAACGCTTGCGCGCGAAAAACTGGGATGGGAGCCCACTGTCGAACTCGACGAAGGACTCGACCGCACCATCGCCTATTTCAAGAGCGAATTCGGGCTGTAGGCGGATAAGGCGGGTGCCGCTTTCGGCTTGGCGCGGAGAGTGCGGGCCGCTACCCCTTCTTTTCATGGCAGAGAAACGGAAGATCACGGTCGCGCACGGTGACGGCATCGGGCCAGAAATCATGGACGCCACGCTGCGTATCCTGGAAGCGGCGGGTGCGCGTCTCGAGTTCGAGGAAATCGAAATCGGGCAAAAGGTGTACGAGGCCGGACATTCCTCCGGTATCACGGGGAGTTCGTGGGAAAGCCTCCGCCGCAACCGTATCTTCCTCAAGGCACCGGTCACGACACCGCTCGGCGGCGGTTACAAGAGTCTGAACGTAACGATCCGCAAGGGGCTTCGTCTCTTTTCCAACGTGCGTCCGTGCCGCTCGTTCTATCCCTACGTTCCGACGCATTTTCCGCACATTGACATGGTCATTATCCGCGAAAACGAGGAGGACCTCTACGCGGGTATTGAGCACCAGCAGACCGACGAGGTGACCCAGGCGCTGAAACTCATCAGCCGTCCCGGTTGCGAGGCAATCTGCCGCTACGCCCTTGAGTATGCCCGCGCCTATGGCCGCAAAAAGGTCACCTGTCTGACGAAGTCGAATATCATGAAGATCTCCGACGGGCTCTTCCAGCGCGTCTTCGAAGAGGTGGCGGCGGATCCGCGCTATGCGGAGCTGGAGACGGAGCACCGTATCATCGACATCGGCGCCGCCCTCGTCGCGGCCCGTCCGGAGGATCTCGATGTCGTCGTGACGCTCAACCTCTACGGTGATATCGTCAGCGACATCGCGGCGCTCGTGTCCGGGTCGGTGGGTCTGGCCGGTTCCGCCAACATCGGATTTGACGCCGCCATGTTCGAGGCCGTGCACGGCTCCGCTCCCGATATCGCGGGCAAGGACATCGCCAACCCCTCCGGCCTCCTCTCGGCGGCCGTTATGATGCTTGTGCATTTGGGACAGTCCGATATCGCCGAGCAGATCCGCAACGCCTGGCTGCGCACGCTCGAAGACGGCATGCATACCGTGGATATCTACAAAGAGCAGGTATCGAAACAGCGCCTCGGGACGCGTGCCTTCGCCGCCGCCGTCATCGAGCGTTTGGGCGAGAAGCCGCGCTATCTCCGTACGGCGGCCTTCGGCCACCGTGATATCGAAGTAAAGCTGCCTTCCGTTCCGCGCCGGGAAAAGAAGCTCGCCGGGGTCGACGTCTTTCTCGACTGGGACGAAAGCGAACGCGATCCCGCTGTGCTCGGAAAGAAGACAGGAGCGCTTGCGGGCGATGCCTTCGAGTTGAAAATGATCTCCAACCGGGGAGTCGCCGTTTATCCCTCCGGCATGGAAGGTGTCTACTGCACCGACCACTGGCGCTGCCGCTTCACGGCGCGCGCGGGCGCGGAAATCGCGAACCGTGACATCATCGCTTTGCTGGAGCGCTTTGAGGCGGCCGGTCTCGACTTCATCAAGACCGAGCACCTCTACACCTTCGACGGCGCGCGCGGGTATTCCCTGGGGCAGGGCGAGTGATCCGGCGAAAAGAGCCTTGCGGCGGAATTAGAGCGGACGTGTTTCAATAATCCAGAACCACTGCGTTTCACCGTCCGGGATTTCGACGACGGTTTCCATTTCGCCGTCTTCACCGGCTTGGTTGTCCACGGGAATCCATTCGGGGACATTGGCGAAGTCTTTGCCGCCGCGAACGGTGTAGCGGCTTTGCGGGTTGCCCTGCCAGCGCAGCCGGAGGGTTCCGTCGGCCTCGCGCGCGACACGGAGGACCGGGCGGGCGGCGGGGGGTGGTCCGGGCGGTTCGCCCTCGCCGACACCCATGACGAAGTAGCCGTTGGGCCCGTCGCCGGGCGGCGCGCGGTTGGTGCCGAGTTCGACGATACTGCCGGCGGAGAACTCCTTCTTGAAAAGATCGTAGTAGATCCACGACTTCACCTCGTCGCCGCTGACGAATTCCCAGTCGTCGAGCCACGCGGGAACCGCTGTGTTACGCCCGTCGTAAGCCACGTAGATGGTCGCATCGCGTGTCACCTCGAAACGGATCCACGTGCCCGTGCCGGACTGCTGGTTGTCCTGTACACCGCCGGTGGAGGTCCGCGTGGAGGTCGTGCGGATGTTCTCCGCACCATCGAGGTAATCGGGCAACTCGGTGATCACGGGTCCTTCATCATCGACAAAATATTGCGCGCCGACGGTGATCGAGGAAGTTTCCATTGTGGCGCTGGAGGCCGACCACAGGTTCGCGAAAAGGGCACTGGGCGGCGGGTCTCCGATGAAGATGCCGACGGTGGCAGCGCGCACGCCGGACCATGTGAGGTCGTCGTAAAGACCGCTGTCGATTTCGCCGCGGGTGAGCGGAAAAGTGAAGTGTAGGTCGTTGCCGTAGGGAGACCATGAATACCCGTCGAAGACGGAGTATTCGAAGCGGTCCATGCCGCGGTTGCCCGAGGGCAGGTAGATAAGCGAGCCGAGGTCGTCGGCAGCGACTTCGTCGCCTTCCGACAACTCCACATCATCAAGCAACAAGATGCCCTTGAAGGGCAGGGTATCGATACGGACGGCGACGAGGGGATCACCTTCCGGGTCGCTCGCGACGGACTCGAAATCGGCAAGCCTGAAGGCATAGGGCGTATTGAACGGGGTTTCGATGTTGAAATCGCCCCCGCGCATCGGTTCGTTGATGACGAGCGAGTCTTCCGTCACAATCACGGCCATGTAGCGGTCAGAAGTCCGGTTGGCGGCGTCGCGCACGCGCAAACGCGCCATGTAGCTGCCCGGACCGGCATACGTATGCTCCGCGAGGGCGGAGGAGGCGGTTTGCCCGTCACCGAAATCCCATTCATGGGTCAGGGCGCCGCCGTCGGGATCGGAGGAGGCGGAAGCATCGAATTGCAGGGTGAGTCCGTCCACTCTTGTGATCTCCGCCGCCGGGACCGGTGCTTCGCCCTCCGGGAGTTGCTGCTGGAAGAGCCATTCGGGGAGATGGTAGAGACGCTCCGCCGCTCCGCTGTGCCCTGTGAACTGGACCTCCCAGAAGCGCACTTTTTCCGCGCCGGCCGCTTGCAGGAGTTGATAGGCGCGCAGATAAAACGAAGAGCCCGCACCGCCGTCGTCGTGGCCTGTCGTCATCCATATCGGTTGGTGCGCGAGGCGAACAGCCTCCTCCGGCCGTCCGATCGGCCTCGAGGAGATGGGAAATCCGGCGGCAAAAAAGTGCGGTCGCTTGAGGAGCATGAGCCACGTCGTCGATCCTCCCATGGAAAAGCCGCCCACATATATCCGGCGGGGGTCGATGTTGTAGCCGGGATCCGCAAGCAGGTGGTCAAGGAGATCGAATTGCGCGTTGAACGCGGGGAGGGTGAAAACCGCGTCCGTCAGGTAATCCATCGTCCGCTCCTGTGGATGGAAGAGGAGGACGTATGCCGGGTAGTGCTCGCGGTAGTAGGGCGAACTCCACCGGGGCGAGGTGCCCCCGCTCGATCCGACGCCACCCGAGCCCGGATTGATCACCACGAGCGGCCAACCGGCTTCCGGCGGTTCGACGTCTTCCGGCGGGCGAAGGAGCGTGTATTTGAGCAACTCGCCCGACTGCCAGTTCGGGGCATAATCTTAGCATACCCCATGATAAACCGGGCACGGACCGGTGCGGAAGTAATATTTTATTTTAACAGTAAATGGGAGAGGCGGAACCTGAAGCCGCCGCCTCAGTCCCCGCCGAGGGCCGTGCGGCGCGCCGGAGCCGTGTCGATGCGGGTGTAGACGGTCCGGCGGTTTGCCTCGAAATCACGGAAGATCCGGGCGCGCAGGGAGTCATCGGGCTCTGGTGCGACGGAAGGGCCGCGGCGAACGGGAGCCTTGTAGCGGGGCCTGCACCCATGGGGATAGAAGGTGGGGTATGAAATCCCGTAGACGGGGCCCGTTTTGCGTATGGCCGCAGGCCCCGACCAGGTTTCGAGCCGCATGGCGCGATACGGGGGTGTTGCTTTACCCTGCTCCCGCTCCATCTCGCGAGTAAGCAAGAAGATGGAGTGGGCGACGGAGACTTCGGGATAATCCGCCGCGAAGCGCCGCCAGAATCGAAGCTGGTCAGCCGCCGGTAGCCGCCGGAAATCGGGATCGGCAAGAGTGGCGAGGCGCCGGGCTTCGCCTTCTTTCCTTCGCTGCGCGGCAAGTTTGGCGGCCTCTTCCGCCCGGCGGGCCGCGCGTGCCTCTTGCGCTTGGAAGACCTCGTTTGTCAGCATATCCACAGCCTGAACAACGCCCCCGCTCAAGATGACTCTCCCGCGCGCGTATTGATAGATTTCCCGGTCGCCCATCCATGCGATACCGTCCGGTGTACCGAGCAGGCGGATGACCTCGCCGCGGGAGTCGCCTTGCTCCGGCAAAACGGCTGTTGCAACACCGGGAAAGAACCCGGCGGCAACAGCGAAAATCGCCAGAGTGCGAACGACCGAAAACATCGGATAACAGTTTCCCACCGCTCCGGCGCAATGGCAAGCCCGTCCGTCTATTGGAACTGCTCGGTGAAGCATTCGGTCGTCCGGGTGAGTTTCGGCGAGGCGGTGGGCAAGGACCAACGGCAGCGCCGTCCTCGGACTGTCCCGCCTGAGCGGGGGAACTGAGCGGGGAAGAGGGAGAGGAAGAGGAAGAGGGAGAGGAAGAGGAAGAGGAAGAGGGAGAGGGAGAGGGAGAGGAAGAGGGAGAGGCGCTGGGGCCGTGATGGCCGCCCGCTTGCGGTGGTGTGCCGGTGGCGCGGCGTGGCGCGATCCTCGTTTTGGGTCAGCGCGTGCGGTGCGCGATATTTCGCGGATAGCGTTTTTGGTTGCGCAGGCGGTAGGCCAAGATGCTGACTGGAGACTTCCCCGTTTCAATGAATCCCCGTATCTTCAAGTATGCCGGGCACCTCGCGGTGAAGGCGGCAGCCGTCACGACGGTCTTTTTCTTGTTCATCCTCGTATGGGCATGGCTTTTCCGGCCCGCCGTGCCGGACAGCCCGCACGAGTATGATCCGGATGCCGTGGCGCGGGCGGAGGCGGCGCGCGACGAGCGGTTCGACCCGGAAGACCCGCCGTCAGTATTTCAGTGGGTGGATTACACCGAGGGAGAACATGCGTCATGGTTTCCGCGCGGCGAGGCACCCGTTCTGGCCGAGTTGGTGGAGGAAGGACACCTGCCGCCGGTGCATGAGCGGGTGGGGCCGGAACCGGTTGTCCTCGAAGGGGTGGACGGCATCGGCAACTACGGCGGCACATGGACCTACCTCATTTCGTCGCCGGGGCAGATTTCGCAGGTTTTGCCACACCGCTTGTCTTACCCGAATCTCGTGCGCTGGACGCACTACGGCTATCCCATCGTACCCCATCTGGCGCGGGACTACGAGGTTTCGGAGGACCGGCGCGAATTCACTTTTCACCTCCGCCGGGGCGTGCGTTGGTCCGACGGGCATCCGTTCACAGCCGACGACATCATGTTCTGGTATGAGATGGAGGCGCAGGCGGAGGAAAAGATTTTTCCGGAGTCGGACGAAATCCTGCGCTTCCGCGGTCAACGCGGCACGGTGGAAAAGATCGACGACTACACGGTGCTCTTCCGTTTTCCCGAGCCCAATGGCCTCTTCATCGAGCGCATGGCCTCGTATCCGGGACTGTGGGTCGTTGAGTTTCCGGCGCACTACCTGCGCGAGTTCCACCCCGACCTCGCTGACCCGGAGGCCATTGAGCGTCTGCGCCGCGAGCGCAACCTTCCCTCCGCGCGCGCCGTCTACCGCACCTATTACTGGGGGTCCGGAGATTACCGGCGCCCGCGGCTGTGGCCGTGGATCGAGCGCGGGCCGCGCGGCAACCCGCCGTATACCTTTGTGCGCAATCCTTTCTTCTTTGCCGTCGACACGGAGGGCAACCAATTGCCCTATTTCGACCGCCTGCTCTTTGACCTGCGCTCGCCCGAGATGATCAGCGTGGCGGCCTCGAACGGCGAGGTCGTGCTCCAGCCGAGCGGCGTGCATATCAATCAATACACGCTCCTCGTCGACAACATGGAGCGCAACAACTACAAGATGTTCCACTGGATGGCGGGTGACCGTTCGCCCTTCGTTATTCAGCCGAATCTCAACCGACGGCCGGATCCGCGCGACCCCGCCTCCGAGAACAAGCGCTGGCTCTTTAACCAAAAGGAGTTCCGGCAGGCCCTCTCGCTTGCGATCAACCGGGCGAACATCATCCAGACGGAGTACATGGGCCTCGCCGAGCCGGCCCAGGCCGCGCCCCCGCCGGAGAGCCCTTTTTTCCATGAGCGCCTCTACCATGCGTTCACGGAGTTCGACCCGGAGCGCGCGGGCGAACTCCTCGATTCCATCGGCCTCGCACAGCGCGACCGCGAGGGCTACCGCGCGTTTCCCGATGGCACCCGCCTCCAACTCTTCCTCAATATCTCCGGTGCCATCGGCGGCGGCCCCGGCCAAGCGCTTGTCGAAAACTGGGCCGACGTGGGTCTGCGCGTGACAGCGCGGGAACGGTCCCTCGGCCTCTTCCGCACGGAGGTCGAGGCGCTGCAGCACGACCTCAGTGTTTGGGGAAGCAACGGCGAGTATATGCCGCTTCTCGAGCCGCGTATGCTCGTGCCGAGCAATCCGTATTCGGACTGGGCGCGGGCCTACGCTTTCTGGTTCCGCCGCGGCGGCCTGCACGGCGACCCGGCGGCGGAGGAGCCCGGCGCCGAGGAACCGCCCCTGGGCAGCCCGATACGCCGGTCCATGGAGCTGTATGACAAGGCCCTCGGCGCCACCACGCTGGAAGAACAGGTGGAAATCTTCAGCAAGGTCATGGACATCGCAGCAGACAACCTCTGGACGATCAGCGTGGCCAGTTCGCCGCCGCGCCTTGTCGTGACGGACGAGGGCATCATGAACGTGCCGCGCAACGCCGTGCATAGCTGGGATTTCTTCACGCCGGGCAACACTTTTCAGGAGACGTACTCGTGGATCGACCCGTTTGACGCGCCGGGCGCGCGCGAGCAGGTGAAGAGCCTCATCCTCAATCCCGTGGCTCCGCGCTATGCGCGGGTGATGGACACGGTGGACATCGGCAAGGTGATCCAGCGCCTCCTCCTCGCCATCGCGGCGGCTGGCTTGATCATGGTGGGTTTCCGGCATCCGTACGTGGGGCGGCGGCTCGTCATTCTCGTGCCGACGCTCTTTGTCATCTCCGTCGTCTCCTTCATCATCATCCAGTTGCCGCCGGGCGATTTCCTTACGACCTACCTCGCGCAACTGGAAGAGCAGGGCGGGGGCGCGGCGGAAGAACGCATGGAGGAGATGAAGGACCTTTTCCACTACGACGCCGGCATGATCGAGAAGTATGTGCGCTGGCTCGGCATTCCGTGGTTTGTGACTTTCGAGCGGGAAGACCTCGGCCTCCTCCAGGGCTTCCTCGGGCGGTCGATGGAGACAGGCGGCGCGGTCAATGACATCGTCGGCGACCGCGTCATGCTCACGGTGTTCATTTCCTTGGGAACCATCCTCTTCACATGGTTGGTGGCCTTTCCGATCGGGATTTACTCGGCGGTGCGGCAGTATTCGGTGGGCGACTACGTGGCGACGTTTCTCGGTTTCATCGGCATGTGCATCCCCAACTTCCTTCTTGCCCTCATCCTCATGTACGTCAGCTCGCAGATGCTCGGGGTGAATGTTTCGGGGCTCTTCTCGCCGGAATACGCGGCGCAGCCCGACTGGACATGGGGCAAGGTCGTCGACCTGCTCAAGCACATCTGGATTCCGGTGATCGTCGTCGGCACGGCGGGGACGGCGGGCATGATCCGTGTCATGCGCGCCAACCTGCTTGACGAGCTGAAAAAGCCCTACGTCGTGACGGCGCGGGCGAAGGGCGTGCGGCCCTTCCGGCTGCTCATGAAGTATCCCGTGCGCCTCGCCCTCAATCCGTTTGTCTCGGGGATCGGCGGCATCTTTCCGATGCTTCTTTCCGGGTCGGCCATCGTCGCCATCATTCTCAGCCTGCCCACGGTGGGGCCGTTGTTGCTCTCTTCGCTCATGTCGCAGGACATGTATATGGCGGCGTCGCTGCTCATGATCTTTTCGCTCCTCGGGGTGCTGGGCACGCTCGTGAGCGACCTGCTCCTCATGTGGCTCGACCCGCGCGTGCGCATGGAAGGGGGGTCGAAATGAGCCGCACCGCCGCACCCGCCAATCCGGCACCGCCGGCACCCGACGCCCCGCACAAGCTCGACACCGCCACGCTCTCGCAGTGGCAGCTCATCCGGTTGCGGTTCTCGCGGCACCATCTCGCGGTGTGGTCGCTCTTCTTTCTCGGCATTCTCTATGCCGTCGCGCTCTTCGCTCCGTTTCTCGCCCCCTACGAGCGCAACTCGAAGAACTTCGACTACACCTACGCGCCGCCCATGCTTCCGCGCGTGAGCCTGTCGGACGGTCTTCATGTCTACGGGATGGACCGCCATACCGACCCGCTCAACCTCAAGACCTACTACGTGGAAAACCGCGACCGCGTCGTCCCGCTCGGCTTCTTTGTGCGCGGCGACGACTACAGTTTTCTCGGCCTTTTCCGCACCGACGTCCACTTCTTCGGCGTGAACCAGACCCGCTTCGAAGCGCGGGGCTACGAGGGCGACTTCGCTGAGCCGGTCTTCTTCCTTCTCGGGGCGGACCGGTTCGGACACTGTATTTTCAGCCGGATACTCTACGCCTCGCAGGTGAGTCTCTCCATCGGGCTCATTTCCATCGTTATTTCCTTTGTTCTCGGCATCTTCATTGGCGGGGTTTCCGGATACTACGGCGGGGGTATCGACAATTTCATTCAGCGCTCCATCGAGGTGCTCAACTCCTTCCCCTCACTGCCGCTCTGGATGGCCCTCGCCGCCATCATGCCGCCGACGTGGTCGCCGCTTACCGTCTACTTCGCCATTACAGTGGTGCTCAGCCTCTTCGGCTGGACGGGGCTGGCCCGCGTCGTGCGCGGCAAAATCCTCTCCCTGCGCGAGGAGGATTACGCCGTGGCCGCGCGCCTCCTCGGGGCGAGCCACGGGCGGATCATCTTCAAGCACCTCGTGCCCGGCTTCACGAGCCACATCATCGTCACGCTCACCCTCAGCGTTCCCGCCATGATCCTCGGAGAGACGGCGCTCAGCTTCCTCGGCATCGGCCTGCGCCCGCCCGTCGTGAGCTGGGGCGTCATGCTCCAGGACTGCATGAACATCGACGTCGTGGCGAACTATCCGTGGCTCCTCATGCCGGTCATCTTCATTGTCCTCACGGTCCTCGCCTTCAATTTCCTGGGCGACGGCCTGCGCGACGCCGCCGACCCCTACGCCTCTCGCTGAGGCCGCGGGGGGGAGGAATTTTCTTTCAAAAGCGTTTGGATTTTGCATGCTGATGAGTCGACGCCGTGCGGTTGAGTGAGTTGCCGCCGGAGATTAGATTACCGGTGTGAAAATTTTATTGATTGAAGACGAAGAGGCGCTGAGCGAGGTTGCCGCCATTCAGTTGCGGAACCTCGGCAACACCGTATACACCGTTTC
>SKLD01000064.1 GCA_007123395.1 Opitutales bacterium | reverse complement strand
CGAATGCTCCCGGCGTGGGCGCGTCGGCCGGGCGGACGCGCGGGTCGATACGGACGCGCATCGCACAGTCGGATCGGACGGCAAGCCGGTCCGACTACATTGCGCCGTAGCCGGGCGGCCTTGGCCTCCGCACGTATGCTCCCGGCGTGCGCGCGTCGGCCGGGCGGACGCGACGCGCGATGCGGACGCGCATCGCACAGTCGGATCGGACGGCAAGCCGGTCCGACTACATTGCGCTGTAGCCGGGCGGCCTTGGCCCCCGGCACGTATGCTCCGGAGTGCGCGCGTCGGCCGGGCGATAAGAATACGCACCGCGCAGCAAGACAGACTACGGATACATTGACATTTCCAACATCAATACAGTTACTACCAAGCCTTGCTCAGATAAAAGCTACGTTTGGCTCCTCTCAACGGCACCTCAATCACTGGATCTGCAATCGATGAATGACTGTTGGAATGGCAAGCTCATCGGCACCTTCTATGACACACATCCGCATTGGGTGGTGGACCACGGTCGCTACGCGGTGACTTTGCGCTGCCGCGGGGCACTACCGAAGGCCGTGCAAGAGCGGCTCCGGGAAATCGGCGCGACACTCCGCTCGATCAAGCCAGCATCCGAAGAAGCGCAAGCATGGCATCGCAGACAATTTGCTGTTCTCGAAAATGCCTTGGACCGAGCCGACGGATTCTGTCCCTTTACTGCACCAATAGCCGCGCACGCCATGATCCAGTTTCTGAAGACCTACGCTGACGAGGGTCTGTCGTTCGACCATTGGGTTATAATGCCCAACCACCTGCACCTGATCACCCTGCCGTTTACTTGCAGCCGTATCGACGCATTCCGTTCAGCATGGCGACGGTTCAAAAGTCTGAGTGCACGCGCCATGAATCAAGCTATCCGTCGGGAAGGTCCATTTTGGCAATCATCGCAGTATGACCGATGGATTCGGAATCCGGTGGAATTCGAAAGATGGCAAAACTACCTTGCACGCAATCCAGTAAAGGCTGGCCTGTGTAAGAAATCGAAGGATTACCCGTATTTGAAGTAGCCGGGCGGCCTTGGCCCCCGGCACGAATGCTCCGGCGTGCGCGCTTCGGGCCGGGCGGGCGCGACGCGCGATGCGGACGCGCATTGCGCCGTAGTCGGGCGGGCGGGCGCGCGGGTCGATACGGACGCGCACCGCACAGTCGGTCCCTACCACATCGCCGCGACGCGGTCCCAGTTGTGGGCGAGGACGAGGGCCCAGACGATGCCGCAGTGGATAAGGCTCAGGAGAACGGCGGCGCTGCCCATGTCTTTGGCGCGCTTGGCGAAGGGGTGGCGCTCGGTGGAGACGTAGTCGACGACCCACTCGACGGCGCTGTTGAGCAACTCGACGATTAGGACGAGGAAGACGCTGCCGATAAGCAGGGCCTTGCCCATGAGCCCGACGGGAAGGAGGAGGGCGACGGGCACCATGAGGAGGGCGAGAAGAAACTCCTGCCGGAAAGCGGCCTCGTGCTTGAGGGCGGAGCCTATGCCCTCAAGCGAATGTCCGGCGGCGCGGATGACGCGCAGGACGCCCCGGTTATTCACGGGTTTGCCGCTCTTGTCCGGGGCGTCGGTAGAAAAGCGCATAGGTCGCTTTCGCGGTAATGAAAAACGAGTTACGCACGCAGTCCGTCGGCGACGGCCTGTGCCTTCATGGAGAGTTCGGCGGCCTTGAAGCAGTGCGCCTGCGTCATGGCCTCTTCGGTGCGGTTGAGGATGTCGAGGATGAGCTGCCCGTAGAAAGGATAGCCGACTTTTCCTTGGCAGGGGATGCGCTTCTCGCCCTCGTGGTCGACGAGGTAGATGACTTGTTCTTCCTTCGGATCCGAGGTGATCTCAATGTATTTGCGGATCTCGATGTAGCCGTCGGTCCCGAGAATAAAGGTGCGCCCGTCGCCCCATGTGCGTAGGCCGCGCGGGTTGAACCAGTCGATCCGGCAGTAGCAGGATGCACCGGTGTCGGTCGTGAGCGAGGCCTCGCCGAAGTCTTCGAGACCGGGGGTGTCGTCGTTGGAGAAGTTCTCGACGCGGGCGAAGTTCACCTTGCCGCCGGTCGATCCCGTGAAGGCGAGGAACTGCTCAAACTGGTGCGAGCCGATGTCCGTGAGGATGCCGCCGTATTTCTCTTTCTCGAAGAACCAGTCGGGGCGGGACGGTTTGTTGAGGTTGTGCGGGGCCATGATGAGGACCTGTAAAACGCGCCCGATGGCCCCGTCCTTGATGAGTTCGCCGGCGTGCCATCCGGACTCGGTGTGGAGCCGCTCGGAAAAGTCGCACATGTATTTGCCCTGGGTCGCCTCCACCACTTTGCGTGCCTCGTCGAGCTGGCCGAGCGTAGTGAAGGGCGACTTGTCGGTGAAGTAGTCCTTGCCCGCCCGCAGGCAGCGGAACCCGATCTCCGCGCGGTCGCAGGGCACGGCGGCGGCGGTGACGAGCCGGATCTCTTTGTCGTCGAGAATCTCGTCGTAAGAGCGGGCCGCCTTGACGCCCGGATACTTCTCGCAGAATTCCTTGAGTCGCTTGGGATCGGGGTCCCATGCCCATTTGCATTCCCCGCCGGCCTCGGTGAGTCCGTTGGTCTGGCCGTAGATGTGGCCGTGGTCGAAGAAGGCGGCGGCGAACTTGAATTCGCCGGACTTGACGACGGGCTTCGGTTTCGCCGCCGTCGGCGCGTAGTTCATTCCGTCTCGAAGGTTTTCTGACATGGCGTGCGGGTTGTGGATGTTCGGGTTTTTGCCTGCGAATCAATTACTGAAAATCGGCCGAAAGTTTCTCTTCGACCTTTTTCTCGAACTTGGAGTTGGCGATGAGTTCCTTGAGTTTTTTCTCGTAGGCCGCGCCGTCGAGCGGCAGCTCCACGGTGGCGTCGGTGAAGCCGCTGTGAAGCATGGCGTTGGCCAGCTCGACGGAGCGGATGCCCTCTGCAGCGGGGGCGATGAGTTCCTCGCCTTTAAGGATGGCGTTGGCGAAGTTTTTCAGAATGCCGACGTGCTGCGGTCCGTTGCCGCCCTTGACGGGAATCCCCACATTCCACGTCGACGGCTTCGTGAAGCCGCCTTCGGTGGTCTTGCTCCACTCCGTCATGGCCACTTCGTTGCGGGTGAAGCGGATGCCATCGTGCGCGGCGGGCTCGACAACAATCTTGCCGCGCTCACCCGTGATCTCCAGCCGGTTGGTGCCCGGGGCTTCGCCCGTCGTGGTGATGAAGACGCCCTTGCACCCGTTCTCATACTCCATGTAGCAGGTGACGTCGTCCTCGACCTCGATGTCGTGGTAACGCCCGATGCCGCAGAAGGCGCGAAGGCTCTTGGGCATGCCGAAGAGCCACTGCCAGAGGTCGAGTTGGTGCGGGCATTGATTGAGAAGGACGCCGCCGCCCTCGCCTTTCCATGTGGCGCGCCAACCACCCGAGGCGTAGTAGCTGAAAGTGCGGAACCAATCGGTGATCGTCCACACGACTCGGCGGATCTCACCCAGTTCGCCGTCTTGAATGAGCGAACGCAGCTTTATGTAGTGCGGGTCGGTGCGCTGGTTGAACATCGCGGCGAAGACGACATTCGGATCCTTGTGCGCGGCAATTAGGCGTTCGCAGTCCGCCTTGTGTACGGAGATGGGCTTCTCCACAAGCAAGTGCTTGCCCGCTTCGAGAATGGCTATACCCAGCGTCGTGTGGTCGTAGTGGGGCGTCGCGACAAGGACGGCGTCCACCGCGTCGCTTGCGATCAGGTCCTCCGCCTTGTCAAAGGCCTTGGTCTTCGTGAACGGTTTCACGCGTTCCGCATTGTAGTCGCAGACGGCGGTGAGTTCCATGCCCGGAATCTTGCCGTCGAGAATATTGCGGGCATGGGCCGAACCCATGTTGCCCACACCGATGATGCCGATTTTTACTGTACTCATAATTCAGGGGAATGTTGCAATCAATTCAGAGGTAAAGTAGGCGCGGTTCAAAGCCTGACGGCTTCGGCTACGGAATTTCGCAGGGTCCGGGCCGCACGTAGCCGAACGCGTGAGCGTTTGAACGGGATTGGCAGACCCGGAACGATTCGCAGACCCCGTCCAAAGCCTGACGGCTTCGGCTACCGGGTGATTCTTGCTCCGGGTTGTCGTGAAACAATCCATCAGGCCGTGTATTTGCCGAGTTCGAAGCCGAAGTATTGGGCGGCATTGCGGTAGCAGACGTTTTCGACGAGTTCGCCGAGGAGCTTCATGTCGCGCGGCAGTTCACCGTTTTCCACGTCCTCGCCGATGAGGTCGCAGAGGAGGCGGCGGAAATACTCGTGGCGGGTGTAGCTCATGAAGCTGCGCGAGTCCGTGAGCATGCCGACGAAGCGCCCCAGCAAACCGAGATTGGAGAGCGCGTTGATCTGCCATGTCATACCCTCCTTCTGGTCGAGGAACCACCAGCCGCTGCCGAACTGCATCTTGCCCGGCACACCGTCGCCCTGATAATTGCCGATCATGGTGGCCATGAGGTAATTGTCCGACGGGTTGAGGTTGTAGAGGATCGTCTTGGGCAACTTGCCGATACCGGAGAGGCGGCCGAGGTAGCGTGCGAGGGGCACGCCCTGCGGGTAATCCCCGATGGAGTCGCACCCGATGTCCGGCCCGAGCTTGCGGAAGAGCGCCTCGTTGTTGTTGCGCATGGCCCCGAGGTGGAGCTGCTTCGTCCAATTCTTCTCCGCGTCGAGCGTGCCAAAGAACTCCATAAGATAGGAAGCAAACTGCTCCTTCTCATGCATATTGGCGTCGCGCCCGGCACGCGCTTTATCGAAGATGCGTGTGGCTGTCTCCTCGTCGGGAAAGTCCGCGTAGCAGCGTTCGAGGCCGTGGTCGGAGAGCCGCCCGCCGACGGAGTGGAAGAAATCGTGGCGCTGGCGCAGCGCGTCGAGGAACCCCTTGAATTCCACGCAGGAAACACCGCTGGCCGCCTCGAGCTTGTCCGTCCACGCGTTCCACGACTTGGCGTGGTCGACGTTGAGGGCCTTGTCGGGCCGGAAGGTTGGGTAGATGCGTGTGCCGATGCCGTCGGCGGCGATCTTCTTGTGGTCCTCCAGCGAATCGATGGGATCGTCGGTCGTGCAGACGACGGAGACCTTGAATTTTTCGAGGATGCCGCGGGCGTCCATACCGGGCCCGGCGAGCTTGGCGTTGGCTTCTTCCCAGATGGCTTCAGCGGTGTCGGGGCTGAGCAGGGTGTCGATGCCGAAGTAGCGCTTCAGCTCGAGGTGGCACCAGTGGTAGAGGGGGTTGCGCAGGGTCTGCGGAATGGTGCGCGCGAAAGCGAGGAATTTTTCCTTGGGCGGGGCGTCGCCCGTGCATACGCGCTCGTCTTCGCCGTTGGCCCGCATGGCCCGCCACTTGTAGTGATCGCCCTCCAGCCAAATCTCGAAGAGGTCATTGAAGCGCCGGTTGGCGGCAACGTCCCCCGGCGGCAGGTGGCAGTGGTAATCGATGATCGGGAGATCCGCGGCGTGCTTGTGGTAGAGTTCGCGCGCTGTCTCCGAGCGCAGGAGGAAGTTGTCGGTGATGAATGTCATGCTGGATTGTGGTTGATGGAAGAGTGCAAGGCGAATGGTTCAAGATTCATCCTCCGATACCCCGACGCCGAGGTCAAATGAACATGCACGCGAACCCGCCGTCGACGATCATCTCGTGCCCGGTGATGAAACCGCCTGCTTTGTCGCTCGCGAGGAGGAGGGTCGCGCCGACGAGTTCCTCGGCTTTACCGAAGCGCTTCATGGGGGTGTGCCCCATGATCTGCCCGACCCGCTCCTCCGTGAGGACCTTGCGGTTTTGCTCGGCGGGGAAGAAGCCCGGCACCAGCGTATTGACGCGCACCCCCTGCGCCGCCCACTCGCGGGCGAGATTGGCCGAGAGGTTGTGGACCGCCGCCTTCGAAGCCGAATAGGTGAAAACGCGCGAAAGCGGCTTGAGCCCGCTGATTGAACCGAGATTGATGATGTTGCCGCCCTCGCCGCGCTCGATCAGGTATTTCCCGAAGACTTGGCAAGCTTGGAAGACCGCCTTGTAGTTCACGGCAAGGATGCGGTCGGCCTCCTCGTCAGTGATCTCGAAGAAGGGCGTCGGCGAGTTGATGCCCGCACCGTTGACGACAATGTCGACACGGCCCGCGCGCTTGAGAACGGCGTCGCGCAGGACCTCGATGCCCGCCCGCGCGCTCACATCGGCGGGCTGAAACCATGCCTTGCCGCCGGCGGCGGCGATCTTTTCGAGACGGGCTTTCGCCTTTTCCTCGTTGCGGCCGACGAGGACGACTTCCGCGCCCGCGCCCGCCAGACCCTCGGCCATAGCGCCGCAGAGTTCGCCCGTGCCGCCGATGACGACAGCCACTTTGCCTTTCAGGCCATACAGTTCTTCAAGATAACTCATAATCGTATTCAAGGGGATAGTTTTATTGATGTGAAATTAAACAAAGCAGCTTCTCCGCACGGGAGAGCGGACATTCCTGTCCGCGGTTGCGCACAGGAGAGCGGACATTCCTGTCCGCGGTTGCGCACGGGAGAGCGGACATTCCTGTCCGCGGTTGCGCACGGGAGAGCGGACATTTCTGTCCGCGGTTGCGGAGCCACTGCCCCACACCCGGTCCGCCGAACGGGGACAGGAATGTCCCCTCTCCTTCGCAACACGACCCTCGCACGCTTTCTCAGCGCACGACGCGTGCGCCGCCGCCGCCCATGACTTTCTCGACTTCCTTGACGTTGGCCATGGTGGTGTCGCCGGGGGTGGTCATGGCGAGGGCACCGTGGGCGGCGCCGTAATCGACGGCCTTCTGAGCGTCGCCGGTCGTCACGAGACCGTAGATGAAGCCGCTGGCAAAGCTGTCGCCCCCGCCCACGCGGTCGAGGATTTCGAGGGCCGGGTAGTCGCGGCTCTGGAAAAACTTGCCGCCCATCCACGCCATCGCGCCCCAGTCGTTGACGGTGGCGGTCTTGACGGAGCGCAGCGTCGTGCCGGTGGCCTTGAAGTTCGGAAAATCCGCAACCGCTTGGTTGATCATCTTTTTGAAGCCCTCGATGGGCAGTTCTTCAAGGTTCTCGTCCACGCCTTCGATTTCGAAACCGAGACAGGCGGTGTAGTCTTCCTCATTGCCGATCATGACATCGACATAACGCGCGATTTCGCGGTTGACCTCCCGCGCCTTGTCGAGCCCGCCGATAGACTTCCAGAGCGAGGGGCGGTAGTTGAGGTCGTAGCTCACGATGGTGCCGTGCTTGTTTGCGGCCTTCACGGCCTCAATCGTCACTTCGGCGGCGGACTCGGAGAGGGCCGCGTAGATGCCGCCAGTGTGGAACCAGCGCGCGCCGCGCTTGCCGAAGATGTCGTCCCAGTCGATGTCGCCCGGCTTTATCTGCGAGGCGGCGGTGAGCCCGCGGTCGGGCACGCCGACGGCACCGCGGATACCGAAGCCGCGCTCGGTAAAGTTTAGGCCGTTGCGCACCGTGCGGCCGATGCCGTCGTAGGGCTTCCACTGGATGAAGCGCGTGTCGACGCCGCCCTGCAGGATGAAGTCCTCGATGAGGCGGCCGACGTCGTTGTCGGCAAAGGCGGTGACCACAGCCGTGCGCATGCCGAAGCAGCGCCGCAGGCCGCGGGTGACGTTGTATTCGCCCCCGCCCTCCCACGCGGTGAAGCGGCGCGCGGTGCGCACGCGCCCCTCCCCGGGGTCGAGACGCAGCATCACCTCGCCCAGCGAGATGCAATCGTATTCACAGGATTCAGCGGATCGGATATTTAGGGTCATGGTGTTTATTGGATTGAAATATCATTTACCTCGTTAAACAGAAGCGAAATCATACACGGCCTGCTCCGTAAGACGGATGCCGGGCGTGGTGGCGCAAAACAAGAATTCGCACGTTAGCATCATCGACTCGAAACAGAAAATTATACGGGAAGCGCGGCAGATTGGCGCGGCGTAGTCCTTTTTCACGCATGCCGAAGGACTCCGGGTTATCCGCAGCCCGACGGGCGAGATTAATGAATTCTTGGTAAAACGCATCGGCAAGCTCCTCCCCGGCAACTCCTTCATAGTAGTCCATTACAGTATGAAGCTCAGCAAATACCTGCCGGTGAAAAACAAGGTTCACCGTCTCTTTCGTTCCCGGACTTTGCCATCCAGTTCTTCCAGCGACAGCCCTACCGCAGGATTTGCATCCAACTCAGCATCACGCCGCAGAGCCTCTGCGAGGCCGCCGTCTTCCTCGGAATAGAGTGCGGGCAACGACCTGAGAATATGAATGGCGAGGGAAGCCCGCTGTGTCTCCGGCAACTCAAGAGCTAACTTCTCAACTGTATTCAACGACGACATTACGGTAGCATAGTATTTCGTTTGGGCGTGACAACTCTCATCTTTATTCTACCCCGCCACCTCGAAATCATCGACGTTCCATGCTTTTTCGCCGCATTCGGCGGCCAGTTCGGAGAAGGCGGCGATTTCCTTGGCGGAGAAGAGGAGCCCGCCCGCGGCGTCGCAGCGCTTGGCGAAATCCGCTTCGATTTGGCCGGGGAGGATGCAGCTCTCGTTGCCGTGGCCGAGGATGTCTTTGATGACAGCCTTAACGTTGTCCGCCTGCGACCGGCCGCCCGCGAAGACACCGGCGCTCAGCGCCTCGGGGTGAATCACCTGGAAGAAGAAACAGGGGGCGTGCTTTTCGCCGTCGTCGGCCCAGCGGCTGCGCAGGGTCGGGAGCGAACCGCCGATGAAGGCCGCGACGACCTCGTTGACGAGGGCAAGACCGTAACCCTTGTGCGCGCCGAAGGGCAGAACGTGCTTGGCCTTGGAGGCATCGGTCGTGGGATTGCCGTCTTCGTCCACGGCGGCGTCAGGCGGCAGCGGCTTGCCCTCGCGGGCGAGTTGCTGCACGCGCCCCATGGCGACCACTGACGTCGCCCAGTCGATGACAATCGGAAAGCCCACGGCATCGACCGTCGGGAAGCCCCAACTGTGCGGGTTGGTGCCGAGGGTGGGGAATTTGCCCATGAACGGCACCATCTCGGCGAGGGCTGCCGTGCAGTTAGTGTAGGCGATGTAGCCGCGTTTGGCGGCCTCCATGACGTAGCCCCCGCCCCACAGGTAGTGGAAGGCGTTGTCCACACTGACCATGCCGACGCCGTATTCATCGGCCAACGACATGCACCGCTCCATCGCCTCGTAGGCGACGGCTTGGCCGAGCTTGCGGTTGGCGTTCCACACCTCGGAGGCACCAAAACGCGAGGGCAGGCGCTCAATGGACGCGCCGGGCACGCAGCCCTGCGACCCGCTCCCGAAAAGGTGGTCGAGGTGCAGCGCCTTGAGCGCGTTGTGCGTGCGGATACCGTGGCGCGAGGCGTGCGCGGAAAAGCGCGCCGCCATGGCGGATTCGGTCTCGTCGTAGCCCCGGTGGCTGTAGGCGGCGTGGACGAGGGCGTTGTGCCGGTCTTCCGGCACGATGTAAAAGAGTTCCTCTGCGGCTGTTGCAACTTTCGGGGATGGTTTTGTCGCTTCGCCGGTCCCGCTCACCACCCCCGTTTTTCCTTGGTTGGTCACGGGCACTTTGTTCACTTGTGCGAGTGGCGCCTCGCCGTTGAGGACACGCACCAGATTGGTAACCGCCGCGCTTGCCTGCCTTACCACACTCTCGTAGGTGCGCGATCCGATGTGCGGGGTGACGATGCAGTTCTCTGCCTTGAGCAGCGGATGGTCGGGGCGCGGCGGCTCTTCGTCGAGCACGTCCGTGCCGTAGCCGCCCACTTTGCCCATTCTCAGGGCGTGGACCATGGCGTCGGTTTCCACCAGTTCGCCGCGGGCGCAGTTGATGATGATCACCCCGTCTTTCATCTTCGAAAGACTCTTCAGGTTGATCATACCGCGCGTCTCCTCGGTGAGATTGGTGTGCAACGAGATGATGTCGGAGGTGGCGAAGATCTCCTCAAAAGAGTCGCAGCGGACCACATTGTGCTCCCGTGCAAATGCCTCGTCCCAGTAAATATCGTAGGCCTGAATATCGAGACCGAAGGCGCGGGCCCGCACCGCCACTTCCTTGCCGATGCGGCCTAAGCCCACGATGCCGATCTTCTGCCCCATGATCTCGTGGCCGATGAGCCGCTTCCACTGCCCCGCACGGGTGATGTCCACCTCTTTCACGAGGTTTTTCACGAGCGCAAGGAGGAGGGAGAAGCAGTGCTCCGCCACCGTCGTGTGGTTGACACCCGGCGTGTAGCACACCGGGATGCCGAGGTCGGTCGCCGCCTCGACATCGATCTTGTCCACGCCGATCCCGTACTTGCTCAGGACCTTCAGGCGCGGGAGCGCCTTCTCCAATACCTTGCGCGTGATGGTGTCGTCGCCGCAGATAAAGCCGTCGATGTCGCCGACAAGTTTGAGGACTTCCTCCTCCGGCAGCGGGCCCCGCGCCGTGACGAGTTCCCAGCCGGTCTCTTCGAGCAGCTTGTGGTGCGCACCGGGCGTGTCTTGGAACGAGGTGGTCGTTAGTAGGATGCGTTTCATAGCGGATAGATCGGGTTGTGAAATCAGTTTTCGAAACTTTTCCTAACACGTGTTGGGAAAAGTTCCGTCAAAGGCGAGCTTTTTTTCGCGCAATCGGTGCAACGGCGGAGGGCTCTTTCACCGTCGCGGCGCGGCGGCCCGGCGCAGAGGGCGCGGAGGCCGGACCGGTGGACTCGCGCACGCGCAGGGACGGCCGGATGGACTGGCGCTCGGCGGAAGGCTCCCGCGCGCGCACCGACTGCATGAGCATGGAGACCGCGGTGGCGATCATCAGCTCGATCTGCTGGTCGATCGTCGTGAGCGCGGGTCGCGCCCATGCCGTCACCTCGAGGTTGTCGAACCCGATGACGGAACAATCCGCCGGGATAGGCACACCCGCTTCCTGAATGACCTTGCATGCGCCAAGGGCGATGCGGTCGTTGAGGCAGATGAGGGCCGAGGGGCGACGCTTCAGAGCGAGGTATTCGCGCCCGAGCTGGAAACCATAATTGTAGTCCTGCAGGTCGTAGCCCGGCAGGCTGAGCGACTGAAAATTCTCACGGAAGCCGAGCCCGCGGCGGCGCGCCGCTTTGCGCAGCCCCTGCATGCGGCGGCTGCCGTATATTGGATCGCTCTCCATCCCAAGGATGGCGAAGCTCCGGTGTCCCAGCTCGGTGAGGTGCCGGACCTTCAATTCCATGGCATATTCGCGGTCGAGGTTGACCTGCGGCAGCGGAAGGTTGTGCGCCGGATCGATGGCCACCGCCGCAGCGGCACCGTCGCGCAACTGCGCCACAAGGGGATGACCGGCGGCGAGCGTGGAACCCGCGAGCACGATGCCGTCCACCCGCATGGCAAGGAAATGGCGGATAACTTCCTCTTCCAACACCGGGTCGCCCCCCGTCAGCTCAATGATGGCGCGGTAATTCTCCTGCCGCAGTTGGTTCTGCAAGCTCGCCACCTTGCGCGCGAGCACAGGCGTCTCGATCTCTTGGAAACACACACCGATGAGCCGGGTCTGCGAACCGCGCAGTCCCCGCGCCATGGCATTGGGCTGGAAGCCGAGCCGCGCCATCGCCTCGACGACGCGCCGACGCGTCGCCTCCTTCACGCCGGGGTGCCCGTTGAGCACGCGCGAGATTGTCCACCGGGAGAGCCCGAGGGTCTCGGCAAGGGCGGCCGTCGAATCGACGGGCGGCGGGGACTTTTGCGTTGACTCACTCACTGAATATCCCAACACGTGTTGGGAAGAATCTCATTTGTCAACATGAATACACCCTCACCCATCCCTCTCGGACTCCGTAAATCCTTCGGCTTCGGCGACCGCCTCGGCCTCGCCACACCCGGCCACCTCGCCGCCGCCAAGCCCTATGACTTCGCGGGCATCTTCGCGCAGCAGAGCATCCGCGAAATGGCGCGCACCAACCGCACGCCGGAGGAGGTCATGAAGGCCGCCACCGACGCTCTCGCCGCCGCCGCCTACGACAAACCGTGGGGTGCCGACGCCGACCACCTGAAGACGCGCGACGACGTCTTCGCCACGGCGCGGGCGGGATTCTGCTTCTTCACCATCGACCCGTCGGATTATGTGAGCAACGCCGCCGACACGATGGCGCCCGCCGACCTCGAAGCCGAGGCCTCGAAGCAGCAGAAAGAAGGCATATACGGAGGCGAGTCCCTCGAGTCGCTCTACCTCTCGCGCGCCTTTGAAACGGAGAAAGCCGCCTACAACTTCGACCGCGAGAGCCTCCTGCGCGCCGCCGTGAAATACGGGCGCGCCGTGAACTATTGCGAGGAAATGGCCGGGCACATCGCCGAGGCCAACGAAGGCCGCAACTACGAGATCGAAGTCTCCGTCGACGAGACCGACTCCCCCACCCACCCGCTCGAACACGTTTTCTTCGCCAACGAGCTACGCCGCCGCGGCGTCACCGTCGTGAGCCTCGCCCCGCGCTTCATCGGCGAATTCGAAAAAGGCATCGACTACAAGGGCGACCACAAGGCCTTCGAGGATTCCCTCGCCGAGCACGTCGCCATCGCCACCGCCTTCGGTCCCTACAAGATCAGTGTCCACAGCGGGTCCGACAAGTTTTCCATCTACCCGGTCATCGGCCGGGTGTGCGGCGACCTCCTCCACGTCAAGACGGCCGGCACCTCCTACCTTGAGGCCCTGCGCGTTCTCGCCCGCGTCGACGGCCCCGCCTTCCGCAAAGTCGTCGACTACTCCGGCGGACGCTTCGCCGAAGACCGCAAGACCTACCATATCTCCGTCACCGACAGCGACATCCCCGGCCTCCTCAAGACCGCCGACAGCGACCTCGAGCGCGTTTTCCTCGACGAAAACCACGGTCGCCAAGTCCTGCACGTCACCTTCGGCTCCGTCCTCACAAAAGGCAAAGCCGCCGACGGCCGCACCTTCAAAGCCGTCCTCATGGAGGCCCTCGAGAAGCACGCCGACCTCCACTGCGAAGTCCTCGAAAAGCACCTCGGCCGCCACCTCGCCGAACTGACCAAGGGCTGAGGCCGCCGCAGCCGAATTTTTCCGGATTTCCTTGGCTTTTCCAGTCTACCGCATGGGAGCCGACGTCTTCACCATCGGGTTTCCGATGTCCGACGTGCTCGGCCGCCAACCGCGCTTGAACCGCGGCTTGGTCAGCGCGGCGGTCGGCATTAAAGACGACCCGGACTATCTCCAAGTGAGTGTGGAGATCCAACCCGGCAACAGCGGCAGCCCCCTCTTCAACGACAACCGCGAGGTCATCGGCGTCATGCTGGGCACGCTGCACGCCGCCGAAACCATGCGGGCCACGGGTGGCGGGGCCGTTCCGCAGAATGTCAATTTCGCCGTCAAACTGGAACCCGTGCGCGCCTTCCTCGAAAGCGTGGGTGTCGATCTCGGCCTGCCCGACGACTCCGAGATGCCCGAGGATTTCGAGGAAATCAGCCAGTTGGTCGCGCAGGCATGCGCAGGCACGATCACCGACGAGGTTCTCGACGCCCAGCGGCTCGGCTGCATTGTTGCCTACCGCTCCATCTGGGATCTCTGGCGGCGCTTTTCTTTCTTCCATGTCATCTTCTTCGATATGGACACAGGAGAAATCGTCTTTGTCGCCGGACAAACGGGCGACAACCTCGTCAGCAATGAGCGGATCGTCATCGAACGCACCCTTGAAGAAATCCGCAAAGTCTTCTTCCCCGAGTGAGCGGGCCGCCCCCCCCTGCCACCGTCGACGCCAACGACTTCGCCGTTTACTTCCGCAAAAGAAAGGCGCGGACACTGCACATGCCGCGCGGTGACCGGCGTTTTGTAACCGCAAGGTTGTGATGCACAAGAAGCCGGGCGAGTGAATGCAGAGACATAACTACTTACATTTACTGTCTGCGTACTGAAGTCCCGCGTTCACGCCGTCCCGGCGGCTGTATCGCCCGCTTTTCCGATGTCACCACCCGTCCGCTCAACCGGCTGTGCCGGCAGGTCCTCGTCGCTGTCGTCATCTTCGGCGACAATGTGCGCTTCCTCGTCTCCGTTGGTCGGCAGACCCATGTCGGCGTCGTCGGGAGCGGTGTCGGGCATCGTGGCTTTGCGGATCCACTCGGTGATCTGGCTCGGACTGAGGACGTCGCTGGCGGGAAGTTCTTCGAGTGAGCGGATGCCGCAGAACTCGAGGAAAGTATCGGTGGTGGCGTATTGGAGGGGACGCCCCGGCAAGTCGGCGCGCCCCACGACGTGGACCAGCTCCTTTTCGATGAGGCGGTTGACGCCGCTGTCGGAGGAGACGCCGCGCACGGCCTCGATCTCGGAGCGGGTGACCGGCTGGCGGTAGGCGATGACGGCGAGCGTCTCCAGCGCGGCGGCGGAAAGGCGGCGGGGACGCGGCTCGTCGCGCAGGAGCCGCACCCAGTCGGCGTATTGTGGAGCGACGGCAAGGCGGTAACCGTTGGGCCCCTCCACGATGCGCCAGACGTCGTTGCCGTCTTCCAGCTCCTGTCCGATCTCGGCGAAAGCGTCGCGGATTTGCGCGGTGGTGAGCAGCGAGGGCACCTGCGCGAGGAGGTCGCGCATCACGCCCTGACCGTCGCCCGACGCTTCCTCCGCCTCGTCGGCGTCCGCCTCGTCTTCCTCGCTCTGCGCGTGGAAGCGGGTGATCACCGCCTGCACGTCCTTCGTCGAAAGCGCGTCGCCGGAGGAGAGGAGGAGGGCCTTGAGGATCTTCTTGAGGTTGAATTCCATGCGCTGGAAAAACCGCCCATGGAACCGACTTTCCCGGCAGAAGCAAGACCGGGAGGCTTGCGAATTGCACCGGTGGCGTCCAGAAAGACCGCCTTCATCTCGACAAACCGCCCCCATGCACGTCTGCAACATCCATTGGAAAAGCGCTCTCCTCGGCAAAAAGACCGCCATGAACGTCCTTCTGCCGGAGACCGGCGAGCCGCCTTTCCCCGTCTTCTATCTCCTCCACGGGCGCAGCGACGACTACACGGCCTGGCTCGTGAACACCCGTATCGAGAGCTACGCGGGCCGGTATCCCATGATCGTCGTCATGCCCGACGGCTACCTCGGCTTCTACACCGACATCGAGGGCGGCCCGGCCTATGCGCGGCACATTGGCGAAGAACTGGTCGATCTCGTCGACCGCACCTTCCCTACCCGCGCCGAACGCGCGGGCCGCGCCATCGGCGGACTCTCCATGGGCGGATACGGCGCGCTGCGTGTGGGGCTGGTGCACCGCAACCGCTTTTCCAGCGTCCACAGCCACAGCGGCGCCCTCATGCACGGAAGCCGCCCCGCCGTCGACGGGCGCGAACACATCTACCCCGAGGTCTTCGGCACCGACCCGCAGGGCACGGCGCACGACCTGTGCCGCTTGGCGGCGGACGCGGCCAAAGCGGGCGACGCACCCGCCATTCGTATCGACTGCGGCGTGGACGACTTCCTCATCGAAGACAACCGCGCCTACCGCGAAGCGCTCCGCAAGACCGGCATGCCCCACACTTACGAAGAACACGAAGGAGCCCATGACTGGGACTACTGGGACCGCCACATCCCCTCCGCCCTCGCCTTCCACGCCCGCAACCTCGGCATCGCGGCAAGCAGTCACTGAGCCCGCCCGCTCCCCGCACACAAAATCCGTCAAATTATATTACTCTGAGCTGCTTTTGCTGCAAATTAATAACTCTGGGTTTATTATTTTGTCAACTGTTATTGCTATGAGCTAAATAAAATTTGAGCGCTCCTACCGTAACTTGGAGGGAGATGGGTTTCCCTCCGAGGACCACGCCTTCGCCGATGTTTTCTTCAACGTCGGCCCGCGCACCCGGTCTCGGACGTCAAAATATTTATCCATGATATAATTTTTAATCAATTAATTTATAGCTGATCTAATTATTGGAGTTGGGGCGGGACGATTGGCTGCTGTCGACGGCGAGGACGCGAGGGGCCCGGAACCCCCCGCGGTCAGGTTCCAGAAAGGGAAGCGGCACGTCAGTCCGCCACCTCGAGGACCATCTGGATCTCCACCGTGGAGTCCTTCGGCAGGCCCGCGACGGCCACCGCCGCGCGCGCGTGGCGGCCCCGGTCGCCGAAAATCTCGACAAGCAGATCGCTCGCGCCGTTGAGCACCGCCGGGCTGTCAGCAAATCCCTCGACGGCATTCACGTAACCGTTGACGAAGAGGACCTGCGTGACCTTGCCGAGGTCGCCCACCGCCGCTTTCGCTGCCGCCAGCGCGTTGAGCACGCACACGCGGGCCGCCGCCTGGGCCGACTCCACCGTGTGCTCGGCGCCGACCTTGCCGGTGTGGGTCATCCGTCCCCCCTCCGTGCAGATCGCGCCGGCGAGGTAGAGCGTGTTGCCGCTGCGGCGGTAGGGAAGATAGTTGCCCGCTGGCGCCGGAGGAGGAGGAAGGACAAGGCCGAGGGCCCCGATGCGTTGTTCGATCTCATTCATGCGGATTGGAAGAATTGAACCGACTTCTCTCTATTTTCCAGAAGTTTTGTCCGGCACCCGGGACGAAAGAAAATGTCCGGCATGCGCTGCGATCTGCTTAAGCCACCTCCGGGCTGCTGTTCACTGAAAGAGACCTACTTGGCAGGCAAACCTCTCCCGTGCTCCGACTGGCGGAGCTGAAAGGCAATGAGGACGGCGGAACTGACGAGGATGGTGACGGTGGCCATGGCCATGGCGGCGGAGATATCACCCTGTTCGAACTGGTTGAAAATAAAGGTCGCGGTGGTGTCGACGCCGGGCGGGAGGAGAAGGATGGAGGCGACCAGTTCGCGCATGCAGACGATGAAGGTGGTGAGCCACGCGGCGACGAGCGCAGGCCGCAACTGCGGCAGGACCACACGCCGGAAGACGGTGAGGCGCGAGGCTCCGAGGATGGCGGCGGCGTTTTCGAGCCGCTCACTCACGGAGCGCAGGCTGGCGTTGGCGTAGTTGAGGGCGTCGGTGATGTAGATGACGACATAGGCAAGGAGGAGCATCCACACGGTGTTGTAGATGTCGATACGGACCCACGGCGCATTCCATGCGAGGATGAGAGCAACGGCCATGACGATCTTGGGCAACACGCGGGGCAGCAGGGCGAGGCCGTCGAGCACCTTTTGCAGCGGCCCCTCCGCGCGGATGCTCACGTAGGCGGCGTATCCGCCAAGGAAGACGCAAGTCGTCGCCGCCGCAAAGCTCAGCCCCGTGCTCGTGGCGAGCGCACCCATGCCGCGCGAACCCGGCTCGAAGAGCGCGCCGTAGTGGCGTAGGGTGAGTCTTGGCAGGCCTTCGCCCCAGCGGTCGGCGAGACTCGTGAGGACCATCGCCATGTATGGCAGCAGCGCGGCGGCGAAGAAGAGCCCTCCGAAAAGCCCCCACCCCGCCACCGTCCACCACCGGCGCAGGCGCACGAGCCGCGACACACCCGGGCGGTAGACCGCCTTGCCCCCGCGCGCCCCGAGCCAGCGGCTGGCGTAGAGCGAGATAAGCGCGAAGAGGCACAGCAGGCTGGAGAGCGAGGTGGCGAGCGGCAGGTCGACGGGCCAGCTCGTGACGAGGTAGAAGATTTCGGCTGGAAGCAGCGGCAGGTTGCTGCGCGTGCCGAGGACGGCGGGCACCCCGAAGTTGGAGAGCGCTTCGAGGAAGACGAGCAGGCCCGAGTTGAGGATGGCGGGCAGGAGGAGCGGCAGAAGGATGTGACTGGCGCGCGCGCGCCAGTCGGCCCCGAGGATGGCGGCGGCGTCTTCGAGGCGGCTGGGCAGTGAGCGTAGCGACGCCTCCACCGCCAGCGCCACGTAGCCGTAGGAGGAAAGCGCCATGACAAGCGTCACGCCCCAGAACGAGAAAAAGAGCGAGCGCGCCCCGCCCGGCAGCCCGCCGAAAACAATGTCCGCAAAGCCGCCCTCCTGCATGATGAGGATGTAGGAGAGCGCCGCGATATAGGGCGGCGTCATGATGGGGACGAGGAGCGTGAGGCGCGCCCACAGCTTGCCGGGCAGGTCCGTGCGGGCGAGGAGGTAGCCGCAGGGAATTCCGAAGATCCACGAAACGACGGTCACCGAGCCCGCCCATGCGAGCGAGTTCCACAGCATGCGCACGATGTCCGGCGTCGCGAACATGCGGCGGTAGGGGTCGAGGAATCCGTCCCACCGCCCGCCGAGGAACTCGGGGAAAATGCTTTGCAGGAGGAGCAGGACGAGCGGATAGCCCGTGGCGGCGAGAAAGAAGGCCGCGCACAGCAGCAGCGGCAGTTTGCCGGAGAGGAGGCGGAGGAGACGGCGGCGCAGCATGGCTCAATCGCGCACGACGGCGGCGCGTTCGATCTCCAATTGGAAGCGGCGGAGAACCGCCGCGTGGTGGCGCAGCGCGTTGTCCGCCGGAACCTCAAAAACGGGCGGCATGCCGTCGGCCCCGCGCGCCTCGCTGAGTTCCACGCCCGCACGGGCGGGCAGGAGGTGGGCGGCGGCGACCCGCTCCTGCGATTCCCGCGTGAAGTAGAAGTCGACGAACCGCCGCGCCTTTTCCGGCACGGGGGTGTCGGCGAGGATCGCAACCGGCCGCGTGACAAGAGCGCCGCCCGAGGGCGGAAAGTGCATGCGCACGTCCGCGCCGGCGGCGATCTGCCGGTAGATCAGGTAATCGACCGCCCCGACGATGCCGTCGTAGGCCCCGATGAGCAGAGAGGTGATGGCTTGGCTATTGGCGGCGGAAAATTCCAGCCCCGCCCGCCGCGCGCCGCGGAAACGCGGCCACGCCGCCTCGCCCTCCCGCACCGTGTATGCGAGGACAAAGTCGCCCGCCGAACCCGAGCGCGAAGGCGACGGCATCGTGAGCCGGCCCGCGAAGTCTCCGCCGAGGACGTCCGCCCACTCGATGTCCGGCGCATAGACAGCACCGCGCAGAGCAATGCCCACGACCGCCGCGCTCGTCGCGAAGTAGTAATGTTCCCGGTCGTGCCACTCCCGCCGCGTTTCGTCGAGCCAGTCCGGCACATACGGCAGGAGCCGCCCCTCCGCCTTGAGGGCCTCCGCCGCCACTCCGCTGGCGAAGACCACGACATCCGCGCGCGGGCGGTGGCGCTCCGCCTCCAGCTTGGCCATGATCTGCCCGGTCGTCGCGGCAAACAACTCCACCTCGATCCCGGTCTCCGCCGTAAAGGCCGCGATCACCGCCTCGGCGAGCGGCCGCGGCCCCGCCGAATACACGACAAGCGAGTCACGGTCGGCACCCGAACCCGCGCCGCAACCCGCACAAAACCCGGCGACGGCGCACAGAAGCGCGGCGGTAATGCGCGTCAGTCCGCGAGGCACCGCACGTCCTCCATGGAAAAGCGCACATTCACCGGTTCCCCGGCGGCGATCCGCCCCCGCCCGAATCCGCGCAGCCATAGCTCTCCGTCCAACTCCGCCAGCACCTCGTAGCGGTCGCCGAGAAATCGCTCGCGGCGGCAGATGGCGGGTAAGACGACCGTTCCGTCCTCCGTGAGGGGCGGCTTTCCGTTGCGGGCCTCGACATGCACCGCCTCGCGCCGGAGCAGAAAGTGAAACGGCCCCGCCCCGGACGCACCCGGCGGCAGCGGCGTGGCGTGTCCCCCGGGCCAGTGCGCGAGACCGCCTTCCGCGCGCACCGGCACGAGGGTCGACGTGCCGATAAACGAAGCGACAAACCGCGTCGCCGGTTCCCGGTACAAGGCCTCCGGCGGGCCGATCTGCTCAATCCGCCCACCGTTCATCAGGGCCACGCGGTCGCCCACGGCAAAAGCCTCCGCCTGATCGTGCGTCACGTAGACCGCCGTAATGCCCTCCTCGCGCAAGAGCGCGGCAATCTCGTCCTTCAACGCTTCGCGCAGGCGGGCGTCGAGCGCGCTCAGCGGCTCGTCGAGAAGGAGTAAGCGCGGGCGCACGACCAGCGCGCGCGCAATGGCCACGCGCTGTTGCTGCCCACCGGAAAGCTCGCCCGGCCAGCGGTTCGCGAAAGCCTCCATCCGCACGCGCTCAAGGGCGCGCATCGTGCGGTCCTCCCGCTCATGGCGGGCGAGCCCGCGCATCCGCAGGCCGAAGGCGACATTCTCCGCCACCGTCATGTGCGGCCAGAGGCTGAACTCCTGAAAGACCATCGCGAAGCCGCGCCGACGCACCGGCACAAACCGTCCCTCCGACGGAACATCCAAGGCCTCACCGTCGCAACGCACCTCCCCCGCGTCCGCCTCGAGACCGCCGGAGATGATGTTCAGCAACGTCGTCTTGCCGCAGCCGGAAGGACCGAGCAGGACAAGACATTCCCCGCGGTCAAGGCGAACCGAAATCCCTTTCAGCACCTCGTCCTCGCCGAACCGCTTGCGCAAAGACCGGACTTCCAAATACGGCGCGCTCATATCCCCATCCGATACCGGCCGCCCCTCCGGAACAACTCGCCCACGTGAAGATTTCGTGACAATTCGGGCACGGGACTGGCGCGCCGGAGCGCGGGCTTTGCCTCCCGCCATCTCCGCTTCGCATCCGTCTAACGCGTGGCTTCACCGGCGAGCAGAATGGCTCACCAACCGCACACGGACAGGAATGTCCGTGCTCCGTTCGCACACGGCCGCAGCACCGGAGCACGGGCTTTCCAACCCGTGGCTTCAGCCAGCAGCACCACTCACCAGCCGCACACGGACTGGAATGTCCGTGCTTCCACCACCAAGCCTTCAATAATCCACCGCCGAACGCACTCGACCTTCACACCGCGCCCGGATCACACCCCGCCCAGCAAATACGCGCCCTCGGGCAATCGTGCGCGGGATGGATTGTCACGAATGTATCGCGCACAACGCTGCCAATGCGGCCCGCTGCGAACGAGCCGGTCCCAGTATTCCTCTTGCCAGAGGGCACCGGAGCGCCCGGCCAGGCGGTTGATTTCGCGGGCGGTGTAGCCCTTCCACGATTTGAGGACCGACTCCAGCCGATGGCCTTGAAGCAGCCGGAACAGCACATGCACGTGATTGGGCATGACCACAAACGGACCCAACGCGTAGCGCTTTGCGTCGAAATGCCGCAACGCGTTGCCCACGATGGTAGCGTTGCCGGGATCACGTAAGAGGCACGAACCCCTCCCCTCATCCAGCCACGCCTCGACCTGACGCGAAAACAGGCGATGGTATTCCGCCTCGGTCGCCGCGTCCCTCGGCGCCGGATGCGCCCGCAACCAGTTTTCGCGCTCTTGGTGCCATCGCCGCAGCAGTGAAGCGGGCAAGGCATCGGCCAAACGCCAGGTGACAAACACCCAAACACCGTCCTGTTGCCAGTGCGGCAGGTTGCGTTCGTGACGGGCGGTGTTCTCCGGGCAGCGATAAAAGGCATCCGCGGCACCGCCCGGCGACACCGCCGGTTCGCCCGGTAGGTCCGAATGCTGATCCCCTGCCATAGCGTCGCAACTCTGCGCCGATTCTCCCACCCGCGGCAAGCCGTTAAATTGGCGAGCGCCACCGCTCGCCAGCCGCACACGGACAGGAATGTCCGTGCTCCGTTCGCGCACGGCCGACGCACCGGAGCACGGGTTTTCTTACCCGTGGCTTCACCGGCGAGCAGCACCGCTCGCCAGCCGCACACGGACAGGAATGTCCGTGCTCCGTTCGTGCCACCCGACGCACCGGAGCACGGGTTTTGTCTCCGGCCATCTCCGCTTCGCATCCGTCCAACCCGTGGCTTCAGCGAGCAGCACCGCTCGCCAGCCGCACACGGACAAGAATGTCCGTGCTCCGTTCGTCCGTGCGCCACTCTCCGACGGTCACCAAATCGTTACGGCATATTCACTCAATTGGCGGGGTGTTGTCACACGGTCGGCTGATTCTTTGCCGAGGCGTCTGCCGGTAATCAGGCCGCCGGACGCCCTCAACCACCACAAACCATGCAATTGTCTTTCCAAACAGGAAAGCCGCGGCTCCGGGCCGCGGCTCTCGTTGCGGCGTTCGCCGCATGGGTCATGCCCGCCGCGTCCCTCACGGCCGACACCCGCGATATCGATGTGTCGGTATTGCTCGAAGTCCTCGTCGAGAAGGGCATCCTCACCGACGCCGAGGTCGAGCGCGCGCTGGAGCGCTCCCGCCGCCGCGCGGAGGAAGCGGCGGCGCGCGTCGGCCCCGTCGCCGACCTGCGCCCGGGCGTACACTATGAACCGGCCGAGCCGATGGGCACCGAACCCGTGCCCACGCGGGTTCGCAAGTTCGGTGTCGAAACACCCGAAGGGCGCGACCGCTTCCGTATCCGCGGACGCCTCATGGCCGACTTCGCGTATGTCGACTGGGACGACGCGCAAAACACAATCGACGGTGACATGGCGCGCTACGGCTCGATCATCCGCCGCGCCCGCCTCGGCGTGCTCGGCATTTGGAACTACGACTGGGAATGGCAGATGGAGGTCGACTTCCGCGACCTTGAGGTGCGCTTTGCCAATGCCTACATCGCCTACCTCGGCTGGGATCAGTCGCGCTTTGCCATTGGGCATTTCAAGGAACCCTTCAGCATGGAAAGCTCCACCAGTTCGCGCCGGATCACCTACATCGAGCGCGCGACGCCAGTCGACGCCTACCGGCCCGACCGCGAACTCGGCTTTCTCTACGAAACGATCCGCCCCAACATGTATGTCGGCCTCGGTGCCTTCGGGGGCGACAGCGTGGTGCGCAACCGCCGCGTCACCGAGGGCTTCTCTCTCGCCGGCCGGGCGTCCTTCGCGCCGATCAACGAGGAAGACCGTTTCCTCCACATCGGGGGCTCCGCCAACTACCGCAAGAACGCCTACCGCCAGCGCGAGGGCCGCAACCGCGAATACCTCGACGTGCGCCTGCGCTCGCGTCTCGGCACGCGCGCCGTCGACGGGCGCATGATCGGCCTCAACGACATTCCCAACGTCAAGGACTTCAGCCGCGCCGCGCTTGAATTTGCCAAGGGCTGGGGTCCATTCGCCGTGCAGGGCGAGTACCTTTGGGTCGACGTGAACCGCGATTTCGGCCTCGAGTCCCTCACCCTCGAGGGCTGGTATGCGCAGGCCTCGTGGTTCCTCACGGGCGAGACCCACTCGTATCGCGCGGAGAGCGGCGACATGGGCGCGCCCATGGTCAACAATCCCTTCGGCAGCCGCGACGGCGGACCCGGCGCATGGCAACTCGCTCTGCGCTACGCCACCGCCGACTCCAACAGCCGCGATTACGACGGCCATGCCATGGACCACTGGACTCTCGGGCTTAACTGGTTTCCCATTCCCGAAATCGTCTTGAAACTCAACTACGCCTACGTCGACGCGGAGAATCTCGGCGGCGAACGCACAACCGCGAACGTCTTCGCCTTCCGCGCCCAACTCGAATTCTAAACGGCGAGCGGTGATTGTGACACAGACGTTCCTGTCTGTGCATCGATCCAGGAACGCGGACATTCTTGTCTGCGCGCCTATCGAATCAGCGCCCACCGCACCGAAAAGCCCGGTTCCTCGCGGAACCGGGCTTTTCCATAAGATGCTCGCGACGAGCGCTACGCGGAAACCCTCACCATGGGAAGAAGGCGTCCTCCGCACGGCTGTAGTAGAACTCACCGTAGGCTTCCGCCGCGATAATCCAATTGTCGGCGGCCTCCGAGTAGAGGAAGAGACCCGTCGCGATGTCCCCGAAGCCAGAGAACAGCCAGCCGATTGTTTCATGGAAAATCCAGCCGGTGCCTTCCGGGTCGAGATCGCGCACGTAGACGATGCCCCAATCGATTTCGGCGGTCCCGTCCCACAGAAGCGCCCAGCACCCGCCGAGGTGGTAAAGCCCGCCGAGGAGCGGATGCGTTGCCTGCTCGCCGAAGGCGGCGCACATGCCGGCGGCACCGCCCACCGGCGCGATACGCAGGTTGTTCACGGCGAGACCGCTGCGGAGCGAACCCGACTCGCCCTCCT